>DASZWE010000042.1:0-7162 GCA_035546735.1 Puia sp. | reverse complement strand
TCAGCAGGTTTAATAAGCAGTATTATGATCCTGAAATGAGTTCCGGATCGACATTTCCGACGATCCGATCGTTCAACGCGGGCATAATGGTATCCTTGTAACAATATCAAACGGACGAGCATGAAAAAGATATTTTATATTATCGCATCATCAATTATAGTTTTTACATCGTGCAAGAAGGGGTTGGACTATGTCAATAACAATGCCATCAACCCATCCGAAGTATGGACAGATTCCGCTACGATCCAGGCCTACCTGTCGGATATTTACGGAGGTTCGATGCCGGGCTGGCCGCTAGGTCAGGGGAACAGCTCCGACGAAGGGATCAATTCCGCGAAGAGCCTGGGCAATTATCAGATGGGCGTGATCAGCGCGGCGGCGAACTATGTCAATCTGAATTATGCCTATATCGACAAGTGCAACTTTTTTATGGATCAGCTGGCTGCGCTGCCGGCGGGTGTCCTGAGCGACGCTACCAAAGCGCAATATACGGGTGAAGCCAAATTCTGGCGTGCCTGGACCTACTGGTCGATGGTAAGCCAGCTGGGAGGTATTCCCCTGATCCTTCATACGCAGAATGCCACCGACATCACCAGTCTCCAGGTGCCTCGAAACAAGACTTCGGAATGTATCGCGCAGATCGTTAAGGACCTGGACAGCGCCACATTATTGCTGCCCGGCTCCTACTCCGGCGTCAACTATGGAAGGATCACCAGTGTGGCCGCACTGGGTCTAAAGGGCCGGATCCTGATGTGGTATGCCAGCCCGCTGTTCAATCCCACCAATGATCAGACGCGTTGGCAAAATGCGTTCAATGCCACACAGGCCGCCGTCAATGCGGCGAATGCCAACGGCTACGGTCTGCTGTCGAACTATCGTGCCATCTGGTATTCGGGCAATAAGGAGCAGATCATGACGAATCAATTCTATTATCCGGACCATTACATGAACTTCGCCGCCATTCGTCCGTTGCCTTTTACGAACGGCGCAACCGGGAATGATCAGCCGCTGCTGCCTTTATTACTGGCCTATCCCAAAAGGGACGGATCCCCGATGCAGTTTGATAAGACGCAGCTGTCGGATCCCGTCTACAACGCGCAGCTCGTGAATGATTTTTACACCAACCGTGACGACAGGTTCTACGCAACGGTATATTTTGGGGGGACGCCTTATCCGACACCCGATGTGCTTCCTGGTCAGCCGTCCAAATGTGTTTATTGGACTGCGTGGCAATGGACGTCACCTGCGAATGCCAGTTTTGTGCTTTCCATACCCGGCGGTTATTCCAATATCGATGCGCCGGTGGAAAACGGGAATGACAATGGCGTAACCGGTTTCTATGACAGGAAAGGGCTGGATACTACGCTGACGGGGCAGCAGATCGTTTCCGTCGCCGCCGGAGCGAAGAGCTGGTGGTCTCCGATGCGTTATGCAGAGTTGCTGATGAATTACGGAGAGTGCGCCAATGAGACCGGGGATGCAAGTGACGCGTTGAATGTGCTGTATCAGATCCGTGCCCGGGCAAATATCCAGCCGGGTAGTTCGGGAAACTATGGCGTTACCGCTGCTTCTCAAGCCGATATCCGTACGGCTTTTATGAATGAGCGGATGGTCGAGTTCGCCTTTGAAGGTTTCCGGTTCAATGACCTGCGTCGCTGGAAGCGCTTCGATATACTGAATAGCGAAGGTACCAGGCATGGGTTGCTGTTGATGCTGAATAACGGGGCGCCGCTGCCTTCTACCACGGATAATGTCATGACGGCTTCCGTGCGGCAGAATTTTTCCATGGTGTATGTCGACAATCTGGACGGCAGCGCTAACTACAAATACAATTTAGATCTGAACCATTGGTTTTATCCGTTGAACCCGGCGCAGCTTTCCCTGGAGCCTACGGTTTTACTACAAAATAACGAATGGGGTGGTACCTTTGATCCCTTGCAATAGTGATACATATGAATATGGGCCGATACATTTTGGGAACAGCAGCGTTGGGCGGTGTATATGGAGCGGTGGATACCGGGGAGTCTGTCCGTACGATCCTGCAAGCGTTGGAGAAAGGTTTTGTGGCTATAGACACGGCTCCGGCCTATGGGAACGCGGAGGCCGTTGTGGGCAAGGCGCTGAGCCAATGGCATGGTCCGAAACCTATCATAAGCACAAAGGTAGGGAGACTTAGGTCGCATGCCAGCGATGTCGGTCATTACGACTATAGTCCGGGGACAATGGAGAGGAGCGTGGGCGAAAGCCTCACGCTCCTTGGCCTTCCGAAGATGGATATCCTTTTCCTCCACGATCCCTGGGCGATCCCGGGCGATGCCGTGGGAGCTGCCATCGAGGAAATGCAGGCGCTCAAACAAAAAGGATATACGGAACGGATCGGTGTCGGCGGGAACCCACCTCCTTCATTGCAACCTTATATCGAAGAAGGCGTTTTTGGCGTCGTTATGGAGTTCAGCCGTCTGACGGCTATTTGCCATGATGCCCTGACAGACAGCATACCCAAATACCATTCGCTGGGAATTCTGCCCTATATGGCAAGTCCGCTGCATTTGGGATTATTGGGCAGGCGATTCGAAGAATTTTCGGTCTCCACGCCTGCGTGGCTGGATCCTGCGTCTGTACGGAAAGCGGCCGCAGTGAAAGCTCTTGCCTTGCGTCATGGACTGTCGCTTTCTTCTCTTGCACACCGGTATGTATTCTTCGCCCCGGCGGATATGAAAGTGGTGATAGGCCCTGGCAACCTTACTGAGCTGGAAGCATCCCGGAAGGATATTCAATCAGGGCCTTTGCCCGCCGGGATCGTCGATGAGATACGCCTAATTTCTGAAAAAGAATATTAAAAGACCACATGAACACTAACCTTAGTCCAATCGGAGAAGAGATATTCAACGTTAAAGAAATACACATACGGACACTGAAGGATGTACCTGCGGTGACACCTTTCCAGGATTCCACCATGGGGCCCTTCCGCTCATTCAATATGTCGGTGCTGACCATCGAGGACGAAGAGGGGAATATCGGCGAAGGGCCGGTGATGGCAAGCTATGTACACATACTGCGAAATTGCATCTTCCCGCACCTTTTACATAACAGGGGCGTTCGGTACAAGGATCTGTATTCACGGCTCTACTGGTCGATACGCAATGAAGGTTTTCGGGGACCGGCGTCTTCCCTGTTGGGGCAGGTGGACCTGGCGCTTCATGACCTGGCTTGTCGCAGAAGCGGGGTATCGCTGCAACATTATCTTCTAGGAACTCGAAACTTTGCAAAAGCCTATGGCAGCGGCGGGGGGACGAATTATTCCTATGCGGAACTGGAAAGGGAGATGGGGTACTTTATAGACCAGGGTTTCTCCTGTGTAAAGATGAAAGTGGGGATGCATTTTGGAAGAAATATCAAAGAGGACGTCGAGCGGGTAAAGTTCGTGCGTCGCCTGATCGGGAAGGATGTTTGTCTGGCTGTGGATGCCAACCAGACATGGACGGTACAAGAAGCGTTGGCTTTCATCGGGAAGGTAGAGGACCAGGATATTGCCTGGTTCGAAGAACCTGTTCATTCGGCCGGGCTCTCGGACATTGCGCTCTTGTGCGCTCAAACGGATGTCAGTCTTTCTTTCGGAGAGTCCGAGAAGTCAGGTAAGCTTTTTCCCGAGCTCAGGAAGGCGGGGGTGACCCACCTGCAACCGTCGCCGACACATCTGGCCGGTGTCGGAGAATGGCTGGAAGTCCGTAATCTTGCGGAAAGATCAGGACTCGCGTTCAGTTCGGGTGGCTATTCGCTTTATACAGCGGCATTGGTGGCGACAGCTTCGGAGCCGGCAATGGTGGAATATCTGTATCCTCTCATGGACGGGCTCCGGGAATATTTTTCGGAACAGCCGATGCTGAAAAAGGGTTTCTTTATCTTGCCGGAGATTGCAGGAATTCCCATCCGGATAGACTGGGACCGTCTTGAACGGAGGAACAAGATCCTGGCACATAAATCCTGGACGGTGGCTGAAGTTGGCCGGTATGCGCCGTCGGTGGTATCTTAAGTATGCTTTAATCGATGGGCCTATGAATGTATCGCTGGCTTTAGGAGATTATATTATTTTGTTTCTATACCTGGCGGGCTTATTATTTGTCGGGTTCTTCCTGGACAAGAAAATGGGAAAGGGGACTGATCTCTTTCTCGGCGGAAGATCCCTCAAGTGGTGGCAGATAGGTTTTTCCATGTTTAGCGCCAATGCCGGTCCCACCATGCTGATCGGGTTTGCCGGCGTCGGTTTTTCGGAAGGCATCGTCGGAAGCAATTTCGAATGGCTGGCGTGGATCTTTATCCTGCTGCTTGCATTTGTATTTATTCCCCTTTATCGATCGACGAACATTTCTACCATGCCTCAGTTCCTCCATGTGCGTTATGGGGAAAAGGCATATAAGTTCCTGACCTGGTACAGTCTTATTTCCATCCTGGTGGTCTGGCTTGCCAGCGCACTGTATGCCGGGGGCCTGTTGATCTCGCAGATGTTCGGATGGTCATTGATCCGGTGTATGGTGACTGTAACCATTGTCGCGACCAGCTTCACGGCCCTGGGCGGTCTGAAGGCGGTGATGAGGACCGGTATTTTTCAATCATCCATCATCCTTCTGTCTTCCGGCATGTTGCTTTTTTTTGCCCTGCGTACGGCTGGGGGGATCCGCCAGGCGTTTGCCATGGTTCCTCATCATTACCTGCAGCTGCTCCGGCCGGCGTCAGCGCCCTCTTACTCCTGGATATCCATCCTGGTAGGCTATCCGGTGGTAGCCATTTACTATTGGTGTGCGGATCAGACCATTGTGCAGAAGGTCCTGGCCGGCAAAAATGTGCGGGAAGGGCAATACGGCGCTTTTTTCCTGGCATCGCTGAAGATCCTGATGCCTTGCCTGTTCATCTTCCCGGGTATCTTGTGTTTTGTGCTGTACAGGGATCAGGCAACACCCAACACGGCTTATATGGTGCTGGTCAAGCATCTTATGCCGACCGGCCTGCTCGGACTAAGCATGGCATCGCTGATCGCCGCGCTGATCGATACGGTGTCTTCGGGGTTGAATTCGTTCAGCACCGTATTTACATTGGACGTTGTCGGGAGGATACGGCCGATGGATGAACGTCAAAGCCGCCTGACGGGGAGGCTGGTCACTATAGGCGCAGCATTCCTGGCGCTGGCGATCGCGGTCTTGTTCTCTTACTCCGGTAAAGGGTTTTTTGAACTGACCCAGGGGTTGGTGTCCATCCTGGCGCCGCCCTTGTCCGTCGTTTTTTTAGCAGGCGCCCTTTGGAAAAAGGCCAACAATATTGCCGCGGAGTGGGTATTATACGGAGGAGGTCTCGTATGCCTGGTCATAGGGGCCTGTTATGTTCTCAATTTTCCAAACGCGCATTTCTGGCCGGGTTTTCTGATGCTGTCGGTGTATCTTTTTTTGATCCTTTTTGCGGCGATGGTCCTGATCTCCCTTGCCACGACTTCCCGCAGGGGCATGGCTTTGCCGTCCATATCTGAAACTTATGTCCAGTTCGGAGTACGGGGCCAACGAATTTGGCTGGCCTGGGGTTTATTAGGAATAATCATGCTCTTCATATATGCGTTTTTTGAATAAATATCTATACATCGTGCTGCTGCTGGCATCCTGCAGGCACACCGGTTCGATTGGGACCCGGGACGTCGTCATGGTAGCCAATCTGGTGGACGATTCGCTGAAGGCGAATCAATACCTGGCCTATCATCAGAAAGTGTGGCCGGAGGTGGAGGCGGGTTTCCGCAAAGCGGGGTACCGGAATATCCGCCTTTACCGGTACAAACGGACGCTGGTAATGATCGTCACCGTTGCGGCGGACGCAGACCTTGGCGCCATGGGCAGAGTTGCCGAAGCTTACGACCCGAAATGCAGGGAGTGGAATAATCTTATGGCGGGCTACCAGGTCGGTGTGCCCGGTACGCAGCCAGGCGAGAAGTGGGTCCAAACGGACCTCTTTTACCAGTTCAATGGGAAGGACAGCACGCGTTAGCATGCTACTGGTATTGTTTTACGAAATCCCTTGGCGATGATCCCTTGATCTCCCGGAAGTGTTTATTGAAATTGGAGATGTTGTTATAACCGCTGTCATAGCAAGCCTCCGTTACGTTGTGCTTGCCCTCGAGCAGCAGCTTGGCGGCGTGACCGATCCGCAATTCCTTTAGAAAATCGGTGAGGGTCCGGTTAGTCTTTCGTTTGAAAAGGCGGCAAAAGGCGGCTGTGGACATCGGCAGCAGGTTGGCAACCTCCTGCAGACTTATCTCTTCCCTGAAGTGGGCAAAGATATAGTCGAATACCTGGTTGAGCCTGTTGGATTCTGCAGAGGTTTCGATGGTATTGTAGTAAGGAGAAGAAAGGACCCGGGAGGTGGTAGAACGGGCGAGAATATCCAGCAGCCTTAGAAAGGAGGAAACCCTTGACAGACCTGTTTCGAACAGCATTCGCTGGATGACTATCCTGGCGCTTTCCAGCGTTTCACCTGTAAAGAGAACGCCCTTGGCTGCATTGTCGAAAAGATGGTTGAGGTCCTTTGCCTCCGGCTTACCCAGCATGTCCCTGCCCATAAAGTCCGGGAAAAAATGGATGATGGCGGCATGGGGTTGGATATTTGGGTCCAGGGTTTTATAGTATTGCCAGCAGTGGGGAAGGTAGCTGCCCATCAATACCAGTTCCGTACCCTCGAAGTCTTCGATGTGGTCCCCTATAAAGCGCTTCCCGCTACAGTTCTCTATAAGGGCGATCTCGAAATTGATGTGGGATCTCAGGGAAGTATATTTTTTGATTACCAGCAGGTCCGACCGGACCGTAAAGGACTGGTCCGGCAGAAAAGTGAAATTTTCGTAGATATACTGCATGTCGTTAGTCTTGGTAAACAAAGGTAATCATTACCGGGAAAGCGAGGCTATCAGGTCAAAAAAACGGAGGCAAATGTCAATTTTCCAGTAGTTTGTTCCCGCCGAAGGATGGAATTTCATACCATGAAAAGATCGATCGTATTGCTCCTGATGGCCACCTGCTTCCGGGCCCTGGCCCAGGTGGACCTGACGACACGTTTTTGCTCGATCCATATCGATGACCGCGGATGGATCACCCGTATCAGGAATACCACGGTCCATCCGGCCCGGGAGATC
>DASZWE010000041.1:0-5694 GCA_035546735.1 Puia sp. | reverse complement strand
GCCGTGACAAGCATGATCCATGCCAGCAGGTCCTCCGTCTCTTCTTCCGACTTGGTGACGGATGCCGTATAGACCCGGCCCTTTACTGTAACGGGGAACAACAGCTGCCGGTACGGCTGCCACTCATCATGATGATGGTGTTCGAGTCGGGTGAAGTTGATGAACTGACGACGGACGGGCGTCGTAGCCGGGGCGAAGCTGATCTGCTGATCCCGGTAGCTGGACGGCTCGGGCAACTGGTCCAGGGTATGTGCATGACTGAGTATCTCCGCCTCCTCCACTTTGAGAGCGTCATCCAGCTCATGGATGAGGATGCTCCTGATCATAAAATAATACCCTATGCTGCCCAGCATCAGCGCAAGGATACTTGCTAATATGTTGATCCGGCTGTATCGGGTAAATAATTTCACGGTATTGTCAGCTTATATCCCATCCCATAAACAGATTGGATGTAATCCCCTGCGCCCGCCTCCGCCAGCCGGCGGCGCAAATTCTTGATATGCGTATAAATAAAATCATAGTTGTCGGTCCCTCCCGTATCATCCCCCCACAGATGCTCCGCTATAGCGTTCTTGGAGACCACCCGCCCTTTATTGTAGGCAAAGTACAGCAATAGCTGGTATTCTTTTCGGGTAAGATCCAATGGCCTTCCTCCCACCGTCACGGAGCGCGCCTGAATGTCGATCAGGATATCCTCCAGCCGGATGAAATTGCTTCCGGCCGAATGACGCCGCCGGATGATCGCCGCCACCCGCGCGCCCAGCTCCGAAAGATGAAATGGCTTCGGCAGGTAGTCGTCGGCCCCCAGCTGAAGGCCGGACACCTTGTCTTCCAACGAATTGCGCGCTGAGATGATCAGTACGCCATCCGTCTTGTGATTGGACTTCAAAATTTTTAGCAGCTCCAGCCCATTGCCATCCTGTAAACTGATATCCAATAAGATACAGTCATAGTCATACTGCTCGATCCTCTCCCGGGCCTCGGTATAGGAGGAGGCTGTCTCGCAGACAAAATCTTTTTGCTGCAAATAGCTGTAAATGCTGTCTGCCAACGCTTTCTCATCTTCTATGATCAAAAGCTTCATGCCTGTAAGGTAAACTTTTTCCTGATTTTTAATAATTTTATCCTACCTTTGCAAGCTCTTTAAAAAGCACTCATGAGCAGCCGCAGGGAATTTGAAATAGCGTTTGTGGGCCTAAAGGCTGGCGTTCATGAGTTCAACTATCGGATCACCGATAAGTTCTTTGAGGCTTATCAGCAGCAGGACTTCCGCAACTGCGATGTGGGTATAAAGCTGTCCCTGGATAAAAAGAACAGTTTCATGCTCCTGAAGTTCGAGGTCGGTGGGCGGGTAGAGCTAACCTGCGACCGATGTGGCAATATGCGCCCGATGGAGCTGTGGGATGAGTTCAATATCCTGGTCAAGCTGGTAGAGGACCCGGAGATCATGAACCAGCAGGAGGAAGACCCAGACGTATATTATATATCCAAGGGAGAAAGCCATCTGCACGTCTCCGACTGGATATACGAATTCGTCAACCTGAGCATACCCATGCAACGGATGTGTAACGAACAGGAAATGGGCGGCCCCTATTGTAATAAGGAAGTGCTGGAAATGCTGAAAAAGCTGGAAAACGAAAAAGATCAGGCTTCCAATCCCCTGTGGAAAGGGTTGGAGAAATTCAAGAATCTGGATAAATAAATAGTATATGCCAAATCCGAAACGAAGACATTCTCAGCAAAGAAGCGCAAAAAGAAGAACACACTACAAGGCTGAGAAGGTCACTTTAAGCAAAGACAGCACCACTGGAGAGACACACGTTCGTCACCGCGCGCACGTTAGTGAGGGTAAGTTGTACTACAAAGGAAAAGTAGTAGCTGAGAACTCACCGGTTAAGTAAGGTCGCATGAACATCGGCTTAGACATGATGGGAGGGGATTTCTCACCACTGGAAGCAGTCCGGGGTGTGCAACTGTACCTGAAAGGGGCGACAGCGCCTGCTACTCTTTTCCTGGTTGGTGATGAAACAAAGATCAATCCCCTGTTGCAGGAATACGCTATTCCCGCCGCAGCGGTGAAAGTGATCCATGCCCCCCAGGTCATCGAGATGAATGAACATCCCACCAAAGCCTTAAAAGAAAAACAGCAGTCTTCCATTTCGGTGGGTTTCCATCTGCTGGCCACCGGCAAAATGGATGCTTTTATAAGCGCCGGCAACACCGGCGCGATGCTGGTAGGCGCCCTCTTTAGCTTAAAGCCCATCGAAGGCATCCAACGCCCTACCATCTGCACCATCTTACCCAAGACCAATGGCGGCACCGGCGTTCTGCTGGATGTAGGGCTCAACGCCGACTGCAAACCCGAGAACCTTAACCAGTTCGCCATACTGGGCTCCCTCTACGCCAAACACATTTTAGGAATAGAGACCCCGCGGGTAGGCCTGCTGAACATCGGAGAAGAAGAAGGGAAAGGGAATATTCTTGCACAGGCTGCCTATCCCCTGCTGAAGGACAACAACCAGATCCATTTCATCGGCAACGTGGAGGGACGCGACCTGCTCATCGACCGGGCGGACGTCATGGTCTGTGAAGGCTTTACCGGCAATGTGATCCTAAAAATGGCCGAGTCGCTCTTCGACATCTCCCGCGAAAAAAAGATCCAAAGCGAATACTTCGACCAGTTCGACTTCGAGCTCTACGGAGGCACCCCGTTACTGGGCGTGACAAAGCCGGTGATCATCGGCCACGGCATCTCCCACAGCAAAGCCTTCCTCAATATGATCGTTTTGGCGCAAAAAATGATCCAGGCCCACCTGCTGGACAAAATGAAGGAAAGCTTTCTTTCCTGAGGGAGGGTAAAGCATGAAAGACTTCATTACCTACCTTAAACAGTATCTCTCCCGCCAGTCTCTCAAAAATAGCCTATGCATCGCAGTCTTTACAAGTCTGCTCATCGTCTGTAATTATACTTTCGGCATCGAGCGCAGGATTAGGGACCTTCACCCCTGGTACCTCTCCCTCGCCAGTTTCTTCTTTTTTTATGCCTTTGTTTTCTTTTTCGCCTGGGCCATTGCCGGTGCATGGGAGATCCGATCCCATGTATCCCGCAGGCATTTTCTCCTCATCCTGCTGGCCGCTCCCCTGTACTTCGCTTTCAAGATGATCCACTGGGACTTCCCTCTCAGCCTTGACTATCCCTGGGACCACTACGCCCTCATCGTGCTACAGCTGCCGGCGAAATTCACATTGCTTTGTGTCTTATTATGGTTTTGCGGCCGTCTGCTGCGAGAGGACAATGTCCACCCTCCCACCTTTTTCGGCCTTACTAATAAAGGCTTTCGGGCCGGCCCTTACTTCCTGCTGCTGGCCTGCCTGCTTCCCCTGATCGCACTCGCCTCCACCCGGCCGGATTTCCTGCAGACCTATCCCAAAGTAAAGAACATCGCCTTCATCGGCGGCTATGCTTCACCATTATGGCCATGGCGGCTGCTCTATGAATTGTCCTATGGCATGGACTTCCTTTCCATCGAGCTGTTCTTCCGGGGTCTGCTGGTCATCGGCCTGGTCCGATATGCCGGAGAAAAGGCTATTCTGCCCATGGCTGCCTTTTATTGCACCATCCATTTCGGCAAGCCGCTGGGAGAATGTATCTCTTCCTTCTTTGGCGGCATGATCCTGGGCGTGATCGCCCTGCGCACCCGTAGCATCCTCGGCGGACTCATCGTACATTTAGGACTGGCATGGCTGATGGAGCTGGGAGGATGGCTGGGAAATTTGCTGCTGCATTGAAAGAAAATAGCTACCAACCTGTAAGCCGGATCCTGTACCTCGCCGAAGCAAGGTGGCCATCATTTATCTGGCCCCTGCATTACTGCAGGGATCTAGCTGCCTACCCTCCGGCATCGGACGGGCCGTCCTCCATCGCCGGTATACGTGGCATTTCAGCATGCAAGGTTTACCCGCCCCGGCAATCACTTGCCGGCGCCGTGGGCTCTTACCCCACATTTTCACCCTCATCCGCCATAGGCGGACAGTTATTTTCTGTGGCACTCTCTATTGGCGTATGTATATTCGCCACCCGGCCGTTAGCCGGTGCATTGCCCTGCGCTGTCCGGACTTTCCTCCCCCTTTGAATAAACAAAGAGCGCGATGGCCCGGTTGGTAGCAAATACAAATGTACAATATCTTTACAGAATGAAGCTGATACTGACGATATGCCTGCTATCGGTCTGCCAGGCCCGGGGACAGACAAAATACATCTTCCAAAGGCCGGAAATGGGATCCCCCTTTACCATTACCATCTATGGCGACGATTCCGCCGCTATTGCACAGGCCGCCGCTGCCGCCTTCGATACGGCCGAAAAGCTGAACGTCCTCCTCAGCGATTACATCGACAGCAGCGAGATAAACAGGCTTAGCGCCACCAGCGGCCAGCATCGCTGGATACCCGTCTCCCCTCCTCTCTTCGATATCCTCCAAAAGTCATTACAGGCCGCTGTTCTCAGCAATGGCAGCTATGATATCACCATCGGCCCCGTTGTCCGCCTTTGGCGCCGGGCGCGAAAGACCCATCGATTCCCCGATAGTGCTGCGCTTCGGAAGGCGCTGTCAAGGACAGGTTACCGTTATCTCCACCTTGACACGCTCACGCATGCCGTGCTGCTGGATAAAGAAGGGATGCAGCTGGATATTGGCGGCCTTGGAAAAGGCTTCGTGGCACAGATAGCGCTGGACCTCATTCGCAAAAAGGGATATCCCATCGCCATGGTCAATGCGGGGGGCAAGATCGTAACAGGGGAAGTTCCTGCCGGCAAAAAAGGATGGGTCATCGGTATCAACGCCCCGGGAGAAAAAGAGGTTCTCCTACCCTCCTTCCTCTTCCTGAGAAATATGGCGGTAGCCACCTCCGGTGATATTTATCAATATGTAGAGCTGAATGGCAAACGCTATTCGCATATCGTCGATCCCCGGACAGGCATCGGGCTCACCCACCGGCGAAACGTCACCGCACTGGCCCCGGACGGTACAGAAGCCGACTGGCTGGCCACGGCCTGCAGCGTCCTTCCCTGGCGAAAATCTCTCAAGCTCATCAGCCGGCTGCCGGGAACGGCCCTGCTGGTCACAGAAATGAAGAATGGCAAAATATCCCGCAAATCTTCGGCTGGTTTTAGAATTTATCTAAGTCACCCGAGCCGATACAATTTATCCGTTCAATAACAGTCGGCGAGGCTCCATCCGACCATTAAAAGACATTTTTGTACGGATGAAATAGTATGTAAATTGAGTGCATGAACCAAATATGGCTTGCCTGCCTGGCCTCCTTGCTGCCAGGCCCCGCGGACCTTTCTACCCCGTCCTTCAGCGCTTATAAGCAAGAGATAGCAGGGACCTCCGTCTCCTTCCTCATGGTGCCCATACCCGGCAAGGAGAAGATCGACTCTTTCTGGATGGAAGAGCATGAGGTCACTTACGAAGAATATGTCGTCTTCCAGGACGAAGCTCTGGACAAAGCCCCCATACCCGATGGTATCACCCGCCCCAGCCCTCCCTACATCGACTTCACTCTCGGCATGGGCAAGACGGGCGGCTTCCCCGCCAACAGCATGAGCCAGTACGGCGCCATCATGTATTGCAAGTGGCTTTATAAAAAAACCGGGATCTTTTACCGGCTGCCCACCGAGGCGGAATGGGAAA
>DASZWE010000040.1:0-3196 GCA_035546735.1 Puia sp. | reverse complement strand
AAGCCATTATGGATCAGCTGCAGTTCCGTACCGCCCGCCCTGGGTGTGAGTGTCCATACGACTAATGAGTGGAAGGGGCCGCTCCCATTGACCGAGTCACCCTGCCAGGAATAGGACAGCCGGGTAAAAGGCTGCACTTCCAATACTTCACAATACGCAACGGCATCGCAGGTGAAGCGGAACTTATGTCCAACGACGGGCTGGAAATCCGTCTCCATCAGCCATTGCGCCAATAGCTCGGGTTTGGTGAGGTATTCCCAAACTTCCTGTGGAGATTGTTGGAATAACCATGTCTGTTTGATCTCTTTTTGCATATAATGTAACTTTTAAGTTACTCAAACTTATAGGTAATTCATAAGTTACGCAAATTTTTTTTCGGGATTTTGATTTTTGGGCAGGGACCGCTCGGGGTGGTTGTCTGAAGGACAGGCATGAAAAAGCCCCCCTTTCGGGAGGCCCCTTATGTACCATGAACTAACTATGAACTATATATAGAGTGATTATTGTTTCTTCGTGTTGGAGAATACCTCCCATTTGTCACCAACGGAGCGCAGCGTGATCTTTACATCCGCATTCTCGAGGGTGACATAGTAGCAATCCTGGCTTTCTCCGGAGAGCTCAAACAGGTCGGAGATCCAATAGTTGCTATAGTCGGTCCGGAGATTGACCAGCAGACCCATAGGCAGCTGCGTGGACAGGATATTGCGGGTGACGGCCAGCAGCTCTCCATTCTCAGAATAGTAAGCGAACATAATCATGTCATTCATCCGGAACGTAAGCTTGGTGTAGGTCTTGTGTGACTCTTTGCTTATGATCTGTGCATTGCGGAAGCTCCTGGAAAAGGCGATGCTGATCTCGTCATTGGACCGGGCCGGCTCAACGGAAGGCCTGGCGAAACTATAGCTGATACCAAGGGTTAAAAAGAGCGCCATCGTAATGGTTGTGCGGCGGAGGAAAGTTGTCGTGTTCATAAAATTATTTTTTTAAAGTGTTATCGTTTTTTGTTCCTACCAGGCGTCCCTGGCATGCCAATACTGTTTCCAGCGGAGTGCCAACTTTTTTTCTTGCTTGAAAATCAGTAAGTTGAGATTTTTGGTAGGTGAGCCTGTGTCCGGTCCTGATATGTACAGTGTACGTTTTCGGGACGGCTCAGGCCAGACCTGGCCGTTGGATGCCCTGCGGGCGGATGCTCTGCCGACGGGACGCCCTGCCGATGCATACCGGGGACGCCGCCTTTTCTGTATATTCCCTGTATGAATTACAAAGTAATCACGAACACCAATAAGAAATCAATTGTTCCCGTGAGTAAAAAGCTAATCCCTTCTTTGGCCTGTCTTATTTTTCTGGCCTGTCAGCATTCTTCCCATGTCGCCATCGAAGGAACCTGGCGGCTGGTATCGGCGACCAGTATCACGGGCGGCGTGTCTGCCTCCACGGTAGATACGACAAAAACCAGCATGATAAAGATCATCAACAGATCACATTTCGCCTTCTTAAAACACGATCTTCACGCTCCCAGGGATTCCTCGAATCATTTCGAGTCGGGCGGCGGCACCTATACCTTGCAAGGCGATCAGTATATCGAACATCTTGAATATTGCGGTGACCCGGCGTGGGAAGGACACAGTTTCAGCTTTACTGTGAGCATGCACAGTGATACGCTTGTTCAACGTGGAAGGGAAAAAGTGGAAGGAACAGGCATCGACAGGGAGATCATCGAGCGGTATGTGCGGACCATGGAGGATTAGAAATTTCTGTCTTTTTTGGATAATTTTACCGATAGATGGGTAAAAATATCCGATAATTTGTGCTGTATATGGATAAAAATATCTGCCCAGCATATTCCTGAACCTGGAAAATATGGATATCCTTTCCATATTAGACCAGCATCCTTTCCACCTGCTGAATTATCTGCCCGATGCAGAAGGAAGAATGATCATATTTATCGATGAAATTCAGTATCTGAAGGACCCCTCTAATTTTCTCAAGCTTCTACATGATGAACATGCCGCGCGGATAAAGATCGTAGCAACAGGGAGCAGCGCTTTTTACATAGACGATCATTTCAGGGACTCCCTGGCCGGCCGAAAAAGAGCATTCCAACTCCTGACCTGCTCATTCGATGAATACCTCCAATTGACCGGCAAGAATGATCTGCTGGCAGAACTGCAACGGATAGTTATAAACAAAGACGCAAAAACCATCCACCTGCAAGACCTGCAGCGGGAATGGCAATCGTTCATGATTTATGGCGGCTATCCCGCCGTCATCACAGAACCCGATATAAAGGAGAAGATTGAAAAACTTAGGGAGATAAGGGACTCATTCGTCAAAAGAGACATCCTGGAATCAGGGGTCAGGGATGAAACGGCTTTTTTTCATTTATTTCGGCTGTTGGCTGCACAAAGTGGTTGCCTTGTAAATGTCCACGAGCTATCAGGCACCCTTCGCATAAAAGGCGACACTGTCACTAATTACCTCCGTATACTGCAAAAATGCTTTCACCTGGCACTTGTAAAACCGTTTTATCGCAACCTTCGAAAAGAATTGACGAAAATGCCCAAGGGTTTTTTACTGGACACCGGGTTACGCAATAGTTTGCTGAATAACTTTCAAACCATTCAAGAAAGAGTCGATAAAGGGGAACTCTGGGAAATCACATGCTTTAGAGCTCTCGCTGATAGGTTCGGATGGGATGCCATTTATTATTGGCGCACAGCCGATGGCAATGAAGTGGACTTTATTTTACCCGAAATTAAATCTCCGTTTGCGTTAGAGTGCAAGTATGATGAAACGCTCATTAGACAATCCAGGTACAGGAAGTTTAAAGACGCTTACCCCGGGATACCCTTGAATTTTACCTGGCTATATCCTTTTGACGAGGATTTTTTCCGGCGGCTAAGCTTTGGGGGATGAGCCGGGTCAGGGCGTCACTTCTCTTTTATTACCCCTGAAGTCCGTGATCACTATCTTTTTTACATTACCATTCACCGGAATTTTTCTTGAAGACTGCGAGAGATAGGTAGAACCATAATAGCTTTCCATATGTCTCTTCTGTCCATCGGCATAAAAGATATCGATGGAAAAGTCCTCGGGTTGCAGGTCGATCCATTTGCGGGCTGGCGGCGTCGTCTGATGTAAGGTGATGAGACTATCCTGGTTTTGCGTGGCGATCCAGATATCTTCATTACGTGCT
>DASZWE010000039.1:0-1705 GCA_035546735.1 Puia sp. | reverse complement strand
GAGGGTTATGTGGGAGATGGTCCGGCAGTCGGTGCTGATGTTCAGCGGGACCCTGGCTTTGTAGAGCCTGTCCACCGGATGATGGGCAAGGTCGGGGTACATATTGGTCTGCAGGTTGCTGCTGGGGCAGACTTCCAGGAGAATGTCCGATCCGCGAAGGTGGCGGATCAGTGCTGCATCTTCTATGCTTCTGACACCGTGACCTATCCGGGTAGGATGAAAGTTGTTCAGGGTTTCCCAGACGCTGTTGGGTCCTGCGGCTTCTCCTGCGTGGGCGGTGCAGGGGATACCATGGGCATTGGCGTAGCGGAAGGCGGCGATATGTGCATCGATGGGATAACCCGCCTCATTTCCGGCAATGTCGAAGCCGACGATGTGTCCGTGCCGGAACTTTTCTACCAGCCGCACTGTTTCCATGCTTTGTGCACTGTTGAAATGGCGTAAAGTGCAAAGGATCACGCCGACCTGTATCCCGGTATTGCGGATGCCTTCGTCCACGGCGCTGTCAACCGTGGCGACGACCTGTTCGGCAGTGAGGCCCTGCTTAAGATGCTTTAGCGGGGCGAAGCGGATCTCGGCATAGATCACATGGTCTTTTTTAAGCTGGTCGAACATATCCAGGGTCACCAGGCGCAGGGCCTTTTGGGTTTGCATGAGGGCTACGGCCCTGTCTGCCCGGGTAATATAATCGGCGAGATTGGTGCATACGGGAGGAGCGATAAATTCCTGCCGGTATGCCTCGGGTGTGATCGCGGTATCGAGCTGGTGGACGACCTGGTAGCTGAGGGAGCAATCCAGGTGAAGATGAAGCTCTACTTTAGGCCAGGCGGAGATGTCCTGGCTTTGGGCGTGGCTTGCAAAAAGATGGAACAGATAGAAAGTGTATTTTTTTAGTTGCATACGCAAATTTATTGGGCTGACAGGTTTTATTTGGGACATTTGTCCCACCAGGCCGCCTTGGACGCCAAAGCCCGGGCATACGCGTTATGATCAGAAAAAACCTCACCATATTGCGGATCATCGATGAACTGGCCGGCAGCGGTCAGACAGGACATGGTATCCTGGTACGGAACTTTCACAAGGGGCATCTGCTCATCGGGCAGGGGACGACGACAACCAACGTATTCTTTATCCGGAGCGGCATTGTCAAATGTACTTTTTCGGAGAACAATGACAAGGAATACATACTGGAGTTCTTAGGAGAGGGACAGGTGCTTGGCGAGCTCGAGGCCATTACCCAAGCTCCGGCTATGTCCAGCGTGCGGGCCATCAGCGACCTGGCCGCGTATATGCTTGACGGGAGCAGCTTTTTGGACCTGCTGCGGCGGAATGAGGACTTCAATAGGGCCATGATGGAATTGATGGCGGTGCGATTGACGGATACGGCCCAGCGGTCGGCAAGGCAGCAGCTGAATCCTTTGGAGCATAACCTCACGCAGCTGCTGGCTGCGCTGGAATATGAAAAATTACCCTGTACCAAACAGGAGCTGGCGGATTACCTGGGGATCACGTTGAGGAGCCTGAACCGGATGTTGAAGGACCGGCCGGCCCATAGCCATAAATGGTTCTCCAATTAAAAACAGGTGTAGGATCCAGCTCGTGGATGCCATCGTCGTAGTGGAGCTGTTCAGCAGGAATAAGCAGTTTCCCCGGGTGCTCCATCATATTGTCATAATGATAATTCGCGCCATTGCGCTGTAGGCCG
>DASZWE010000038.1:0-7617 GCA_035546735.1 Puia sp. | reverse complement strand
GGAAAAATGATGCAGTATTTACCATCCCATGGGCTGTATGTCTATTTCCGCTGGGATGCCAAACAAACAGTGCTGTGCGCCATGAATACGGACTCCCTGCCGGCCCGGCTGGACATTGAACGGTATAATGAACGGACAGCGGGCTTCAGCGAGGCGGCGGATGTGCTAACGGGCAGACGCTATCCTCTGCAGGACATTCCGGCCATTCCGGCGGGAGAGATGCGAATATTCGAACTGAAGAAGGCGGCGAATTGAATCCATGGCCGGGCTGTTACAGCAGGGTGGCCTGTATGAACCGTTGTGCATATTTCCCCCAGTCCTTGAATGCCGAATTCAACGTCTCTTTCAATTTGACATTGTCGGTTTTTTTGCCTTTTTGCGGTGGAGTGAGCTGGGCATCGGCCACCGATGCCGCCTCGACCCTGGTAGCAAACCAGGTGACATGCTGATGGGGCATGGCTACTCCCAGGATCATGCCGGGCAATCCGGTAAAGGATTCGGGGCCGCCGGTAGTGAGGATCTCATCCGTATAGAAGGCTACCACATAGAGGGAATCCATAATGATAGCGTTGGCCCTCCGGCAGTTGAAACCTGCAATGACGCGTGTCTCGTCCGTCAGCTTCCACCGTATCTTCCGAAGGCTGTCAGTTATAAGGAAAGTCTCTTCAAACACTTTTTTCTGACTGGTGCTTTTTTCATTTTCCAGGTCGGTGTAGACGACGTTCTCCTGTCCCGGCTGGTCGGAGAACCAGCCCATGCTGTTGCCCGTGCCTTCCCGGCTGCCGGGTTTGTACAGGGTCTTGTTACGCGTGAACAGCATATCGAAATAGGTGGTCTTGAACTGGGAAAGGGTCTTTTTTCGCAGCTCGTCCCAATCATTGTCTCCCTCTATCTGGGACCATTGGTTAACCCTTCTTTCGAATTCGATCTTTCCCTGTGAAAGAAATATGGTGTTTTGCGCCCGTCCCTGCAGCATGGTTGCGGCCAGGATAAGCAGGAGCGATATGTGAGCTTTTTTCATGACGAGGTCTTATAGAAATTAACGGTTGTTGGGTGCGGGTGTACCGGCTTTTGTAAAGTTCCACACTGCGGTGAGCATGAAATATCTTTTGATGGTGCTAAAGGTATTCTGGCTGATAAAGTTACTATATGTATTTCGATTGAAACCGATGTTTTGATTCAGCAGGTCGTTGCCGGACACGCTTATCGTCAGGGCGTCATTCTTCAGGAATTTCTTGCCCAGCGAGGCGTTCATCAGGGTGTTGTTGAGATTGTTGGTGAATACGGCTGTCTTTGGCCGCAGGTTGACATCAGCGTCTGCATGGATGTAGAATTTCAGCGGCAGGTAAATATTCAGTTCGGGATGGATCGTATATGTCCAGTATTTCGTAATGGTCTGGGTGTTTATGGACGAGCGGCTGTCCGTATAGGTGGCGGAGGGCCGAAGGCTAAGGTCATATTTCTTTTCTTTGGACTTATATATGCTGAACCCGAATGTATAGCTGTTATTGTTAGTTGTATTTTTTTGATAGTTGATGACGCTTGAATTGGCATTCAGGTTGAAATTAGTGTACAGACCTAAGTAAAGGCCCAGCTTTTTCAATTTGCGATCATAGCTCAGATAGGCATAGAAGGAATGAGTGCCGTCAACATTGATGGTCTGCGATGTCCTTTTACCTGTTGTATCTATGTTCGAGCTGTTGCTGAGAGCGTTCTGGGTAAAATTATAAGAAGCATTCATCCAGATGCCCCGTTCTGACAATATCTTGAAATCATTGTAAAAGAAGCTGAACCGGTGGCGGAACTCCGGCTTGAGACCCGGATTGCCGACGATGATATTGAGCGGGTCGTCATTGGTCCGGATAGGCTGCAGCTGGTTGAGGCTGGGCTGGTTCATGCTGCCGTTGTAGCGGAGCTCCAGCCTTTTCTGAGGGTTGAAAGAATAGCTTAATGAGGCATTGGGATACCAGTTGACAAATCTTCGCTGCGTGCTGGTATCCGCGTGAAGATCACGCTGGTTGAATTTGGTGAAGCCGATGCCGGAGCCGGCCGTCACTCTCCATTTCTTTGTTATAAGAGAATAGTTGAGCCCGCCCGTATTGGTGAGAACGTTGAACTGATAGTCGTTGCTATACAGCGAGTCCAGGCTGGTATATTTACCCCCTGCATCCTTATTGTAGGAACTGCGATTGGAATGGCTGTTATTGATAGACAGACTATAGGTGGCTATGAGATACGAGACCTTTGACAGGGGTTCGGTATAGGTGAGCTTGGTATCGAGCAGCACGTTCTCCGTACGGAAATCCTTATGCTGGTCTACGATGGAGTCGCGGGTGAGCACTCCCTGGTCGTAGAATCCGGTAGTGGACCCCAGAATGCCGGTAGATGAATTGTTCGTATAGTTCTCCCGGATGTTGAGCGAAAAGGTCCTGCCTTTTTTTGCCATTTTTTTCCGCCAGAGAAGATCGCTATTGACGACACGGTTGTCTCCGACGGTGGATACGTTGCGGGTGTTGCGGTTGACCAGGCTGCTGTCGCTGGCGAGTGATTCGGAAGTGAAGTCGCTGTAAGTAGTTTTGTGATCCATACCGCCATTGGCAGCCAGCTTGAGCGTGGAGGTGGAATCGAACTTTATTTCGTAGCTGCCGTCCATGGTATGGCGGAGGATATGATCGCGGGAGCGCTGGGTCTGGTTATTGAAATAAAATGAATCAGGCAGGATGTTCTCGGAGTTGGTGGTGCTGGTATTGTGTACATCCAGCTGCATGATCTTGTAATTGCCATTAACGGACTGCCGGTCGTCGTCCCATTTGTTGTTATAGTGCAGGCCGCCGGTCTTTACGGAAGGAACGCCCTGACCGTTGTATTTACCGTCCCAGGACTCGAAATCATTGTTCACGCCGTTGAAGGTAAAGCCTGTGACCTCGTCATAATCCAGATTGCCGGCAAAGCTCTGTCCGTAATTATCCCTTTCCTGCCAGTTGAGACCTGTTTTTCCTGTGTTGGAGATGATGCCATAGCCGGCGATCTTTTCCTTTCTACGGAAGTAATTGAACATGGCCTGGTAATCATAGAACCCATCGGCGCCCTGGCCGGCGCTGAGCTTGCCAAAGTACCCATTCTTCTTATTGTCCTTCAGCTTGAGGTTGATGGTCTTGTCCCGCTGTCCGTCATCGATGCCCGTAAAGGTGGCCTGCTCGCTCTTTTTATCATATAACTGCACCTTGTCGACCATGTCGGCGCGGAGGTTCTGGGTAACGAGCGTGGGATCGTCACCAAAGAACTCTTCTCCGTCTACAAGCACTTTCTTCACCGTCTGTCCCTGGGCGGTGATCTGGCCCTTGCTATCCACCTGGATGCCGGGCAGCTTTTTCAGGAGCTCTTCCACGGTGGCGCCTGCCTGGGTATGGAAGCTGTCGGCCCTGAACTCGAGCGTGTCGCCCTTCATACGGATGGCCTTGTTGCCGCTGACCACCACAGCTTCCAGCAGCTTGCTTTTTAGTACGAGGCCAATGGGAGGAAGGATATGGGGAAGGGAATCCTTTATTTCAAGCTCATCCACATAGTCGGCATAGGCAGGATAGGTCACCAGCAGGAGATAATGACCCGGCGGAATGTCCTTTATTTGAAAATTCCCGGCCTTGTCGGTGCGGGTGTGCTTAACGATGATGGAGTCCGATTTTTGCAGTATCAGTACGGAGCCACCGGAAAGGCTCTTTTTTTCCGTGCTGTCCGAGACCATTCCCTTTACAACGGCCTGTGGCGGTTTGGGCGGAGCGGCGGATTGGGATATAGCATAGCGAAAAGGCAGAAAGATGGCTATGATCATAGCAATTAGAAGGCGCATGGACAAGAGCAGTAATGGATTAGTAATGTTTTTCAGTTGACAGGTTCCCGGTACAAATTATTCGTAAAAAAAAGGATATGCAAGACCGAACCCTTAAATTTACGTTAAAGGACAAGGCATTCATCTGGTTGTTGCATGTCGTACTCCTCTGGATGCAGAAATTGTATTATTTCATAAAAATAATAGAAACAAATTGACTACCTCTCATTCTCCCCGGTATGAAGACATCCATTTCGTAGACGCTACGAAACCCGTGTGGAACTATTCCTTATTCACGGATGAGGATATTCGAAATTTCCAGCATGGCACCCATTATCAACTATACAAATTATTTGGATCGCACCGGGTGACGGTGCTGGGGAGGGAGGGGTACTATTTTTCGGTATGGGCGCCGAATGCTACCTATATATCTGTCATCGGTCACTTCAACGGATGGGATCCCGATGCGCATCCCTTATTCGTACGGCTGGAGCGGTCCGGCATCTGGGAAGGATTCATACCTGATCTTCCCAGGGGCGAGGCGTATAAATACCACATACGTAGCGCGGATGGCAAACGGCTGGACAAAGGGGATCCCTATGCACATTTTTGGGAGAAACGTCCCTATACGGCCAGCATTACCTGGGACCTGCAATATCAGTGGAAGGACGAGGACTGGCTGCGGAAGAGAAAGAAGCATAATTCCCTACAGGCGCCGTGGAGTGTTTACGAGGTTCATCTTGCCAGTTGGATGCGTCCCGACAAACATGATGAAGAGCGGTATAACAGCTATGACCAGATAAGGGAACGGCTTGTGCCCTATGTAAAGGAAATGGGATTTACCCATGTGGAGCTGATGCCGGTGATGGAGCATCCTTTTGACGGGAGCTGGGGCTATCAGGGTACAGGCTATTACGCCCCTACGTCACGATTCGGGGATCCGCAGGGCTTTATGGCGCTGGTGGAAGCCTTTCACCAGGCCGACATCGGCGTGATCCTGGATTGGGTGCCTTCTCATTTTCCTTATGACGCACATGGGTTATACCTTTTTGATGGGGCCAATACCTATGAATATGCGGATATGCGGAAAGGGTTTCACCCGGACTGGAACAGCTATATCTTTAATTACAGGCGGGGAGAGGTAAAGAGCTTTCTCATCAGCAACGCCCGGTTTTGGCTGGATTGCTTTCATGCCGACGGTCTGCGGGTAGATGCGGTAAGTTCCATGCTAAAGCTCAATTATTCCCGTCAGGCGGGCGCCTGGGAGCCCAATGAGCATGGGGGAGATGGCAATCTGGAGGCCATTGCCTTTATCAAGGACCTTAATGAAACGCTTTTCCGGGACTTTCAGGACGTGCAGACCATTGCGGAGGAGGCGACGGACTGGCCTGGGGTGAGCCGTCCTACTTTCGCGGGAGGCCTTGGGTTCGGGATGAAATGGATGATGGGATGGATGCATGATACGCTGAACTATTTCAAGATCGATCCTATCTACCGGAAGCATCATCAGGACAAGTTCTCCTTTAGTATGATGTATTTTTATGATGAGAACTTTATGCTGCCGCTGAGTCATGATGAGGTCGTGCATGGAAAATCCCCTATGATCTACAAGATGCCGGGTGACGACTGGCAGAAGTTTGCCAACCTGCGGCTGCTTTATACCTATATGCTGACACATCCCGGAGGGAAGCTGCTCTTTATGGGCGATGAGTTCGGCTCTACCTTGGAATGGAACTATAAAAGCGAGCTGCCCTGGGAGCTGCTGCAGTGGCCGAGCCACAGGGGCCTGAAGGATTGTGTCCGCGATCTGAACAGGCTATTGACAAGCGAGCCTGCCATGTACGAGAACCAGTTCTCCATCTACGGGTTCGAATGGATCGATCTCTCCCATCGGGATGAATGCGTCATCGTATACCGTCGCAAAGGAAAGGACCCGTCGGGCGATCTGCTGGTGATCCTGAACCTGACTCCCATGGTGCGTATGGACTGGACGGTATATGCTTCGGGCAAGTCTGTCTGGAAAGAGATCTTCAACAGCGATGATAAAAAGTATTGGGGTACGGGAGATGTATACAATCCCGAGGTAGCTGTCCGGCTGGTGGATGAGGCAGAGGACAGATACGAGATAAAGGTGCATTTGCCCGCGCTGGGAGGCGTCGTGCTGAAATGATCTACATCCTCTCCGGCATGCGGATCCCCAGGAGGCCCATGGCGGATTCCAATACTGTACCTGTCAGCCGGCACAATTGCAGACGCAAGGCTTTTTTCTCCGGTGTTTCGGCATTGGTCACCTTGTGCCCCGCGTAAAAGGAATTAAAGGTCTGCGCCACTTCAAAAGCATAGGCAGCTACCACGGACGGGCTCATTTCTTCCACCGCCTGGCTCAATATGGCCGGGTATTTTTCCAGCTGAACGATAAGCCTTTTCTCCAGGGGAAGGAGAGTGGCGTCGGAAGCTGCTTCTTCCGCGGCTGCCGCATCTTTACGGAATATGCTGCGTATCCTTGTATAAGCATACTGTATGAAGGTAGCTGTGTAGCCATGCAGATCGATGGATTCCGAAGGATTAAAGACCATTCTTTTTTTCGGGTCGACCCGCAACAGGAAGAACTTGAGCCCTCCCAGCCCTATGATATCATAGAGGTCCTTCAGCTCTTCCGGAGTGAATCCTTCCGTCTTGCCCTGTTCCTTTGTCTTGATCGCCGCCTCTTTTGTCATTTCATCCAGCAGATCGTCCGCATCGACCACCGTGCCTTCGCGTGTCTTCATCCTGCCGGTGGGCAGCTCTACCATTCCATAGCTGAGGTGAAAGATGCCATTAGCAGACGGCAGCTCCAGCTTCTGACAAATGAGCTTTAAGACCTTGAAATGATAGTTTTGCTCATCTCCTACGACATAAATGCTCTGATCGGCATGATACTCTTCGTATTTCTTGACAGCCAGGCCAATATCCTGGGTCATATATACCGCTGTGCCATCCCTCCGCTGCACGATCTTCTGATCCAGCCCGTCGGCTTCCAGGTCGATCCATACGCTGCCATCCTCCTTGCGGAAGAATACCCCTTTTTTCAAACCGAACTCCACCAGGTCCTTGCCCAGCAGGTAGGTATCGCTCTCATAATATATCTTATCGAAGTCACTGCCGATGCGCTTGTATGTTTCGTCAAAGCCGGCATATACCCAACTGTTCATGGTCTTCCATAATTCAATGACATCGGGCTTGCCCGCCTCCCAATCCACGAGCATTTGCTGAGCGGCCCGCATGATGGGAGCTTCTTTTTCTGCCTGTTCCTTTGTCATTCCCTGCGCTTCCAGCTCAGCAGCCTGCCTTTTATGCTCCTGTCCAAACTTTACATAGTAATCGCCTACAAGATGATCCCCCTTGATGCCTGTGCTGGCCGGAGTGGCGCCACCCGCGTACATTTTCCAGGCGACCATGCTCTTACAAATATGAATACCCCTGTCATTGGCGATACAGGTCTTGACGATGTCATAGCCGTTGGCCTTATAAAGGGCTGCCACGCTCCAGCCCAGGAAGTTGTTCCGGAGATGGCCCAGGTGCAACGGCTTGTTGGTATTGGGAGATGAATATTCCACCATGACCCTGCGGCCATTGCTTTCCTTAAGTCCAAACCGGGAGTTGGCATGATGGGTGGATAAAAAGGCGGCCCAATAGGCGTCGGAGATCGTCAGATTGAGAAACCCCTTGATCACGTTGAAAGAGGAGAATAGCTGCGGATAGTCCCTGAGAAGGATCTGTCCCAGTTCATTACCCAGGGTTTCCGGGGATTT
>DASZWE010000037.1:0-4350 GCA_035546735.1 Puia sp. | reverse complement strand
GAAAGCTACCCGCCTCCCTGGGCGGCTACACCGTAGGCGTCATCGTACAAACAAATTTTGGCGGCGTATTGCAGATAGACGGCGTTCCCGTTGGTAAGGAATTGGGAAAATATTATCTCGCCGACAAGCTGAATAATCCCGTGGACGGCTCCTGCATGATGGTGGTGGCGACAGACGCTCCCCTGGATAGCCGCAACCTGGGACGGCTGGCAAAAAGAGCCTTCATGGGCCTGGCAAAGACAGGCGGCATCGCGTCCAACGGCAGCGGCGATTATGTCATTGCCTTTAGCACCAGCGATTCCCTGCGCATACCCTACGACGCCCCTTCCCTGGTGGGTGGACGGGTACTGGACAACGAGGCGGTCACGCCCCTGTTCCTGGCCGCGATCGAGGCAACGGAAGAGGCGATCATCAATTCCCTCCTGGCCGCCACGACAACAAAGGGCAAACACAGCACCGTCCAGGCCCTCCCCATCGATAAGGTCCTCCCGATACTAAAGCAATACAATCGTATCAAATGACACAGGAATTACAGGTACTTGTCAACGACGAATTCATCCCAACCTCAAAAGCCGCGCTCCTTGTCAGCGACCTCGCTATTCAAAGAGGCTATGGGATCTTCGATTTCTGCAAGACCCTCCATCATACGCCCGTATTCCTGGAGGAACACCTGCAACGATTCATACATTCCGCCGCCCGGCTACGGCTTCCCGTCCCACCAAAGGAGGAGATAGCAGCATGGATACGGCAGTTGATGGAAAAGAACAATATCCCCCACTCCGGCATAAAACTCATCCTGACAGGCGGCTATTCCCCTGACGGATACACGATTTCGCCACCCAATCTGGTGATAACACAAATCCCGATCCAACCCCCGGCTCCGGACGCATTTGAAAAAGGCATACGCCTCATCACCTACCCCCATATCCGGCAGATGCCGGACATAAAGACCATCGACTACCTCATGGCCATCTGGCTGCAGCCCTATATCCGGGACAAGAACGCCGATGACGTCTTGTATCAACGCGACGGGCTCGTTTCGGAATGCCCCCGCTCCAACTTCTTCATCGTGACAAAAGATGACAAAGTAATCACACCCGCGGAAAATATTTTAAAAGGCGTCATCCGGGGAAAAGTCCTCGCATTGGCGCGGCAGATAGGACCCATAGAAGAGCGCCCCGTCTCATTGGACGATATACGCAACGCCCGGGAAGCTTTTATAACAAGCACCACCAAACACATTGTCCCGGTCCTGCAAATAGACGGGCAGCCTATAGGGGACGGCCTGCCGGGGAAAATATCCCGTCAGCTGCGGCAGCAGCTGGATGCATTGGTATCGTCTATTGTCAATTGACGTAATTTTGCACAAAAGATAGGAGTGAAGGATCGTTCGTCCGGCTATATCGTAACAACCACCAGCCTGGCTTTTGTCGTCTCGCAGCTGGATGTATCCATCGTAAATATTGCCCTGCCCAGCATTTCAAAAGCTTTTTCCGCCGGCATCAGCTCCCTCCAATGGATCGCGGATGCCTATACCATCGCCTTCGCAGCCCTCATGTTGTCGGCAGGGGGCATGGGCGATCGCCTGGGTTCCAAACGCGTATTTCAATTGGGATTGTTATTGTTCGGCCTGGCCTCTACGGGATGCGGCCTGGCCTGGAATGCCGCCAGCCTTATTGCCTTCCGCGCGCTGCAGGGCATGGGCGCCGCCACCATGATACCCAGCTCTCTTTCCATTCTCAACCAGGCTTTCTCCCATCAGCCGGACCAGCGCGCAAAGGCCGTCGCCTTCTGGACGATGGCGGGCGGTATATCCATTGCCGCGGGTCCCATCCTCGGGGGACTGTTCCTGCATGTCACCAGCTGGCGGGCCATATTCATCGTCAATATTCCCATTTGCCTGGCAGGCTTACTCCTGAGCACCCGCCTCGAAGACAGCGAGCGGCACCCCGGACAGGGTTTCGATATCCCCGGACAATTGCTGTGGATGATATCCCTCACATCCCTGATCATGGGCATCATCGAAGGCCATTCCCTGGGCTGGCGTCATCCCTTTATATTGGCCTGCCTGATCACCAGCGCCGTCACGATGATCCTCTTCGGCTGGATGGAAAAAAGATCAAAGGTCCCCATCCTCCCGTTGGACCTTTTCCGCAATTCCACATTCAACGTGTTATTGCTCCTGGGCATCGTCGTCAACAACGCCTATTACGGCACCGTATTCGTCCTCAGCCTGTACTTACAAAATGTATTGCATTATTCCGCCGTGCATGCAGGCATGGCCTTTCTGCCCCTGACGGGTGGGTTTATCATCTCCAATTATGCCAGCGGAAAGCTGATGGCCCGTTATGGGATACGGCAGCCCCTCCTATGGGGAACAGCGCTGGCAGCCATCGGCTACGCAGGACTCTTCATCGCAGATTCCGACACGCCGTACGGGATGCTGTTCATCCCCTTTGTCATCATCCCCCTGGGCATGGGTACGGCCGTCCCCGCGATGACGACGGGCATACTCTCCAGCGTGGAAAAGACACGCAGCGGCACGGCCTCGGCCATCCTCAATACTACCCGCCAGGCAGCAGGCGCAATGGGCGTGGCCATCTTTGGCGCCATGGCCAATGGAGGAGCGGCAGCGGTCGTAGACGCGGTCAGGACCGCAGGGGTCATATCTTGTGCCAGTTTACTGGGGCTGGCAATATTGCTTTATTTATATATAAGGCGACCCTCGGCTTAGAAACTGGAGGAGTTCACAATGCGATCTCCACCAACATGCGGTATGATTGCAGGTAGTCCTGCGGTTTTCGTAAAATAGGTGTTTTCACGGGTGACCTATAAAGATTATTAATTGTAATTTTCGAAAAAGAAGGTGTCACTTCTTCCCTGAAATCAATATTTCTATTGAACACACCGCCTTAGTTATCGTTTACCTATTGGCAATAAGTCACATAAACCTCATTCTATATGGAAAGGCAACGAGTAAATTCGTCTCACCGGTATCTGAGTTTTGATCAGATGCCAAAGAATAATATTTTAAGGAATATCACTACAGATATCTTAAAAAATTTCCGGCACAACGGTATCCTATACCTTCTTTTCCTAACGGCCTCCCTTTATTTGCTATTACTGGTCTCTTTCAGACAGTCAGATGTCTTTTATTCGGGTGACGGGGGGCTGAAATTCATGATGGTAAAGCAAATTTCCGCCGGGGAAAGCTTTCATTATATCACCAGCTCCCAACCCGGCTGGGTTAAGGAAATATGGGAGCGGGGCTTTTTCCCTATTACTGAGCCCTTTGTATATCTCAAGCCACAAGGTTATGTATTTCTATATCCACCTGTCTTTGAGTTGATAAGCGCTTTCTTCTATCAAAAATTCGGCTACACCGGCCTTTATATTATCCCTTTCATAAGCACGCTGCTTCTATGGTATGGATTTATAAGACTGGCGATAAAAATGTCTTTTTCAACAAGACAAACGGCAATGCTGTTTCTCTTGCTC
Source organism: Puia sp. (assembly GCA_035546735.1). Taxonomy (GTDB): domain Bacteria; phylum Bacteroidota; class Bacteroidia; order Chitinophagales; family Chitinophagaceae; genus Puia. The sequence goes on along the minus strand of DASZWE010000037.1, from coordinate 852 downwards.
GTTTTTTGTTCGCCGCTTACTTTTTATGGAGCCGTCTATTGGGAGCATACGCTGGCAATGGTTCTTTTATTAGGGGGTATTTTTTTTATTGCATACCCTCCCGAGAAAGCCTGGCAGGCAGCCATACTGGGTATTATCAGTGGTCTTTCTGTTTGGATAAGGCCAGAATGTCTATTAATGAACCTCATTCTTGTATGCGCTTGCGGTTTATTGAATTTAAAAAAATTAACCTCCGCACATTGGATCTTTTCCATCGGATGTTTAATCAGTACGGCGGGCTACCTGATCTTTAATAAACTTGAATATGGCGCTTTTTTTGGAATTCATGGATTGCAGGTGGTTGAGAATAAGGAGCATTTTGCCAGTGTAAAACTTATGGCATATAACATCTTCTCGATCAACTTACTTTTAGTGGAATACTATCCGGTTGTTTTATTGATAATCCCCATTTTGCTGGCCCGGCTAAAATTTCAATGGCCGCTCAGAACCCGAACATTAACATTATTGCTCATAGTGATAACATATTGCCTGGTGAGCCGATTTATTTTCCCCAGCTTTCGCACCGACGGGGGGAAACAATGGGGGCCGCGTTATTTCCTGCCGATTATTCCTTTGGTTGCCTTGATCTGTATCGATACCTATGCACAATGGATGCCGGTGCTTAATAGAAGGTACAAACGTTTTCTCGTTTTCTTTACTGTGTTAGCGGTCGGCTATAGCTTTGCGCTGAATACCGTTCTTGCAGCCAGAAACCTGTATGAAGATAATTTCAACAGGATCCGCCCGTGCCTGACCTTTATAAAACAGCAGCAGGAAAGTGTTATTGTAGTCAATTCTGAATTCGTGACCATG
>DASZWE010000036.1:0-5137 GCA_035546735.1 Puia sp. | reverse complement strand
TCCCGGCGGCGCCATCCGGCTATCGCTTACCAGGGCGGGACTGGTCATTGCCAACAGCGGCTTGCCCCCGCAGGTACCCGTCATGGAGCTGTTCGAACGCTTTAAAAAAGGGGATCCTGCCAGTGACAGCATCGGCATCGGCCTGGCCATCGTCCGGCAGATATGCGAATTAATGAATTTTAATATCATCTACGAATACGCTGCCAGCCAGCATGCCATTGCGATAAGCTTCCAACCATCCATCCCTGCTTCAAAATTGCTTCAAAATTTTAGTATCGCTTTGTATCCGGCGCTGCAGCCCTAAGCAGTTCATCAACCATGTTAAGACATTACCTTTCCGGCCTGTCATGGGCCATGCTTCTCAGTTTACTCATAGCCCGGGTGGAGGCTCAAACACCCACACCGGCCCCGACGAACGCCCAGCCCCTGACCTTAAAGGATGCCGTAAAGACCGCCCTGGATAATTATGGCACTATCCTCGCCAAAGCCAACTATGTAAAGGCCAGCCAGGCGAATGTACTGGAGACGAAAAGGGAATACCTGCCTGATCTGAATATCTCCGCCCAGCATGACTATGGGACCATCAACGGTACTAACGGTCCCCTTTATGGATATAAGGGAGGGGCAACGGCTGCCAGCGGTCCGGCCATGGCCGGCCAGAACTGGCACGCAGCCTTCGGCGCATTATATCTTACTGATGTCAACTGGGACTTTTTCCAGTTCGGCCGGGCCAAGGAAAAGACAAAAGTAGCCCAGACCATCTTATCGAGGGATCGGGAAGACCTTAACCAGGAGCGTTTTCAGCAGAGCATCCGGGTATCGGCTGCCTATCTCAGCCTGCTGGCGGCGCAAAGGTTGGCTATCACACAGCAGCAGAATCTCGACAGGGCGCAGGCTTTGTTCAATGTGGTAGCGGCCCGTGTAAAGAATCAGCTCAACCCGGGAGTGGACTCCTCCCTGGCCCTGGCGGAAGTATCCAATGCCCGTATAGCGCTGACCAATGCCCGGGAATTCCAGCAGGAGCAGGCAAACCAGCTGGCCATACTGATGGGAGTGCCACCCACCGACTTTGCACTGGACAGTTTATTCATTGCGAAGATACCGACGGCTTTGACCACGCCGCCTGCCTCCCCGATGAACGAGCATCCGTTGTTGAAGTACTATCAGCAGCGTATCAGGGTGAGTGATGAAGAGGCAAAGTATCTGAAGACTTTCAACTATCCTACCTTCTCCCTTTTTGGCGTCTTACAGGACAGAGGATCGGGTTTCGACTATAACTACGGGACTCAATTCCCCGATGCATATACCGGCAATTACCTGAAAGGCGTAAGCTTTTCCAGGGGCAACTATCTCTTTGGAGTAGGCATGGTATGGAACCTTACCAGTCCGCTGCGTGTACATCAGCAGGTGGCTTCCCAAAGATGGATATCCGAAGGATTGAAGGATGAATACAACCTCGTCAACCAACAGCTACAGGCGCAGCTGGCGCTGTCCGACACCCGTATCGAAAATGCATTGAGCAATTACCGCGAAGCTCCCATACAGGTAAAGGCCGCCTCCGACGCCTATACGCAGAAGTCGGTGCTGTATAAGAATGGTCTCAGCACCATCGTAGACCTTACCACCGCTTTGTTCACGTTGAACAGGGCTGAGACGGACAGGGAGATCGCCAACAATAATGTATGGCAGGCGCTGTTGTACAAAGCTGCCGCCAGCGGGGACTTTAGCTTGTTTTTTAATGAATTTTAACTGAATCATCAAGCCATGGGATTGATAAGAAGCGCACTCAGAAAACCTATTACCATCTTAGTATTGGTGGCCGGCCTTCTCTTTTTCGGCATCGGCGCCGTACGGACCATCAAGATCGATATATTCCCGGACATGAACCTGCCGGTGATCTATATTTCCCACCCCTATGGCGGATTCACGCCCGACCAGATGGAGACCTATTTTGCGAAACATTATGTCGACCTGCTGCTGTATGTAGGCGGCGTAAAGAGCATCGAGACGCGCAATATCCAGAGTCTGACCCTGCTAAAGCTTACCTTTTATGAAGGCACCAATATGGCGCAGGCCGCTTCGGAAGTCACCGGGTATATCACCCGGGCCCAGGCCGGTTTTCCACCCGGCTCCCAGCCTCCTTTCATCCTTCGTTTTGACGCTTCGACCCTGCCTGTGGGTCAGCTGGTGCTTAGCAGTCCTATCCGGAGCAATAATGAACTCCAGGACATGGCTAATATCTATGTTCGCAGCCAGTTCACAAGTGTACCCGGGCTGGTCTCTCCCGCGCCTTTCGGGGGCAACGCACGTACCGTGGTCATCAAGGCGGACCCCGACCTGATGCGTTCGCATCATCTTACACCGGACCAATTGGTGGAAGCGCTCCGGCTGAATAATCAGCCGACTCCTGCGGGCAATGTGCGCATAGGGAACCTGAACTATTTCACCCCCTCCAATACCACCATCCGGACCGTAAAGGATTTTGAGAACATTCCGTTGTATAGCGGCAGTGTGCAAAATCTTTATCTGAAAGATGTTGCTACGGTGGAAGATGGCGCCGACGTGACGGTAGGGTATGTTCTTGTCAATGGCAAACGATCGGTATACCTGCCTATCACCAAGTCTGCGGCCGCCAGTACCTGGGATGTCGTGCAAGCGTTGAAGAAGGCTATTCCGCGATTTCAGGCGACGTTACCGCCGGATGTGAAATTATCCTATGAATTCGACCAGTCCGTATATGTCATCAATTCCGTCAAGAACCTGCTGACGGAGGGAGCCATTGGGGCTATCCTTACGGGGTTGATGGTATTGCTTTTTCTGGGTGATCTCAGGGGCGCCACGATCGTGATCCTTACCATACCCATCTGCGTCATCTCGGGGGTGCTCTTCCTCACCCTGTTCCATCAGACCATCAATATCATGACCTTGAGTGGTCTGTCGCTGGCCATCGGCATCCTGGTGGATGAATCCACCGTCACGATCGAAAATATTCACCAGCATCTGGCCATGGGTAAGCCCAAGTCCCTGGCCATATGGGACGCCTGCCGGGAGATCGCCTTCTCGAAGCTGCTGATCCTGATGTGTATACTGGCCGTGTTTGCTCCTGCCTTTACCATGGGCGGCATCCCCGGTTCCCTGTTCCTGCCCTTGTCGCTGGCCATTGCCTTCTCCATGATCACTTCCTATCTGATGGCGCAGACTTTTGTACCCATCATGGCCAACTGGCTGATGAAGGGACATCATGGTAAAGGCAGGCATTTGACGGACGAAGAGGAGTTCAGGGCGTCGGGGATTTCCGTCGACGATGAGAAAGATCCCTGGGCCGAGAAGCATAAGCTGGCGGAGGGCGGTACGGGTGAAGGCGGAAAGATCACACGCTTTGATAAGTTCAGGAACAGGTTCATTAAATTCCTGGACAGGTGCTTTCCTTTCCGTGCGCCTATTGCCTTTGCTTATATATTGTTGGGATTAGGCGGCGCCTGGCTGCTGATCAACAGCATCGGGAGGGACGTGCTGCCCAAGTCCAATGCCGGCCAGTTCCAGGTGCGGTTAAGGGCTCCCGATGGGACCCGTATCGAGCGGACGGAAGAATATCTGTTGAAAACGCTCTCTATCCTCGATAGCCTGGTAGGCCATGAAAATATAGGGGTTACTTCAGCGATGGTCGGCGTTCATGGCTCCCAGTATTCCACCGACCCTGTCTATCTATTTATGGCCGGCCCGCAGGAAAGCGTCCTTCAGGTGAGTCTTAAGAACGACTACAAGGTCCGGCTGGATGATCTGAAAGACAAGCTGCGCAAGCGGATCAGCGCGGATATGCCTTTTATGAAGATGTCGTTCGAACCTATCGAGCTCACGGACAAGATACTCAGTCAGGGATCGCCGACGCCCATCGAGGTCAAGGTCATCGGTAAGAACAAAAAGCAGAACGAGGTCTTTGCATATAAGGTCATCGACAAGCTGAAACAGATACCCTACCTGCGGGACGTCCAGCTCGATGAAGCGATCCATTACCCGGCCGTGGATATCAATATCGACAGGATAAAGGCCGCAGAGCTGGGCACCAATGCCGATGCTATCAGCCGCAGCCTGGTGGCGGCGACTTCCTCTTCGCGGTTTACGGAAAAGAATGTATGGATCGACCACCGGAACAATCAATCGTATTCAGTCCAGATACAGGTGCCTGAAAATAAGATGACCAGTATTCATGATGTAGGGGAAATACCGATCACGCCCAATGCCGCGCGTCCCCAGCTGAGCGATGTCGCTACGCTGACCGTGGATTCCGTATATGGGCAGAATGATGACATCGGACAGATGCCTGTACTCTCGGTGACGGCTAACCTGTATAAAAAGGATCTTGGCAAGGCTTCCAGGGACGTCGAGGCTGCCATTGCTTCGCTGGGCGCTCCGCCAAGGGGGATCACTGTCGAGACCCGTGGACTGGTGCGGGTGCTTACAGAGACATTGGACAGCCTGCAGACGGGGCTGATCACGGCCATCGTGGTGATCTTCCTCATGCTGGCCGCCAATTTCCAATCCTTCAAGGTATCGCTCGTAACATTGTGTACCGTACCTGCCGTGCTATTGGGTTCATTGGGGCTGCTGATGCTGACGGGCTCCACGCTGAACCTGCAGAGCTATATGGGAATGATCATGTCCGTAGGCGTATCCATATCCAATTCCGTACTGCTGGTGACCAATGCCGAGCATCTCCGATTGCATTCAGGAAATGCTTTGGCGGCGGCACGCGAGTCGGCGGCTGTTCGTCTGCGACCCATCCTGATGACCAGCGTGGCGATGGTCGTAGGCATGATACCCATGGCTTCTGGATTCGGCGAAGGCGGTGATCAGGCCGCTCCGCTGGGCCGTGCTGTAATAGGCGGGCTGATCGCCAGCACCTTCGCGGCCTTATTTATACTGCCGCTGATCTTTGCCTGGGTGCAGGGTAAGACATCCACAGCATCCGTATCCCTCGATCCTTCCGATAAAGAAAGTAAACATTATATACCGTCATTGTATGAAGAAAATGAGAAATAACCCGTCATTGGCTATTGTCCTGGTCCTGCAAACACTGGTGGCCGTCACCTTGTTCAGCGCCTGTTCGTCCTCGGATGGAGAGGGTGGAGAAAAGAAG
>DASZWE010000035.1:0-18079 GCA_035546735.1 Puia sp. | reverse complement strand
GAAATTACCCACTGGAGCTACAAAGTGGTCCGTGGGGATAACAATACCGTGCGTATCGACATCGACGGCCGTCTGTATACACCACAGGAGATCTCCGCCATGATCCTTCAGAAGATGAAGAAGACGGCTGAGGATTACCTGGGGCAGGAAGTAACGGAAGCCGTTATTACGGTGCCTGCGTACTTTAATGATGCCCAGCGTCAGGCTACGAAGGAAGCCGGTGAAATTGCCGGATTGACCGTTCGTCGTATTGTGAACGAGCCGACGGCTGCCGCTTTGGCCTATGGATTGGACAAGGCTGGCAAGGATGAAAAAATTGCAGTTTTTGACCTTGGCGGCGGTACTTTCGATATCTCCATCCTGGAACTGGGTGATGGGGTATTTGAAGTAAAGTCCACCAATGGTGATACGCACCTGGGTGGGGATGATTTCGACAAGGTGATCATGGACTGGCTGGCTGATGAATTCAAGAAGGACGAAAATGTGGACCTGCGCAAGGATCCCATGGCCCTCCAGCGTCTCAAGGAAGCTGCTGAAAAGGCCAAGATCGAACTGTCCTCGTCCAGCGAGACGGAGATCAACCTGCCTTATATTACAGCGGTGGACGGCGTTCCCAAGCACCTGGTAAAGAAGCTGACCCGCGCGAAATTCGAGCAATTGGCCGACAGCCTGTTTGAAAGGTGTCTGAAGCCTTGTGAGCAAGCTCTGAAGGATGCAGGTCTTAGCGCCTCGCAGGTGGATGAAGTGATCCTGGTAGGTGGTTCTACCCGTATCCCTAAAGTACAGGAGATCGTAGAAAAGTTCTTTGGCAAGAAGCCGAATAAAGGGGTGAATCCCGATGAGGTGGTGGCTATCGGAGCCGCTATACAGGGTGCGGTATTGACAGGTGAAGTGAAGGACGTGCTTTTGCTGGACGTAACTCCTTTGAGCCTGGGTATCGAGACGATGGGTGGTGTTATGACACGTCTGATCGACAGCAATACGACCATCCCCACGAAAAAGTCGGAAGTATTCTCAACGGCCAGCGACAACCAGCCTGGTGTGCAGATACATGTATTACAGGGCGAGCGTCCCATGGCCAATCAGAACAAGAGCCTGGGTACATTCAATCTGGATGGTATTCCGCCCGCTCCCCGTGGCGTTCCGCAGATAGAAGTGATCTTTGACATCGATGCCAATGGTATTCTGCATGTAACAGCCAAGGATAAGGGTACGGGCAAGGAACAAAAGATCCGTATCGAAGCCGGTAGCGGTCTCAGCAAGGAAGAAGTGGAAAAAATGAAAGCTGAAGCAAAGGCCAATGAGTCCAGCGACAAGGCGGCCCGTGAAAAGATAGACAAGGTGAATCAAGCGGACAGTCTCATATTCCAGACGGAAAAGCAGCTGAAGGAGTATGGCGACAAGATCCCCGCGGATAAGAAGGCTCCTATTGAAGCAGCTTTGAATAAGCTGAAGGATGCGCAGAAATCACAGGATGTGGCGGCCATCGACACGGCAGTAGCAGAGATGAATGCAGCCTGGACAGCGGCTTCTGAAGAGCTGTATAAGGCGACTCAGCAGGCAGGCGGACAGCCCGGTGCAGACCAGGGTGGAGCAGGAGGTCATACGGCCGGCGCCGGCGGAGAGAATGTGACGGACGCCGAGTTTGAAGAAGTGAAATAAGTGGACTTTTTATAAGATGAAGGGAGTGAGCAATGCTCACTCCCTTTTTTGTGATCATTCCCTTACAAACCTTATCTCTTTTTTAGCGCTGTTCCCCGCTATATCGATCGCCAGAATAGTAAGCACATGCATCCCCGCCGGACAGGTATCATCAAACGTATAGGTATAGATATTCCCCTTTTGCGCAAAGGGGACCCAACGGCCATCCACTTCCCCACGGAGCCGGGAGATGGGACCCGGATCATCCCTGCATTGTACGCTGATGCCGGAGGCGTCCCGTGTGAAATGCTGCCCTTCCTCCCATTGATAAGGATGGATGTCCGGGGCGATGGTGTCGATGATCAGGTGGAGGATACCCAGCCGGCTGAAAAAGCCCGCAAGCCAGTCGCCCTGCCAGCTGCCTTTAACAATGTACTGGCTATCGCCGCTGGTGAGCTGCATAACTGTTCTGCTTCGCAAAGGATCGCCCGGAGAGAGCGTGGTCTTTACCTGTACCAGGAACCTGTCATGAACGGGTGCGCTGGGGTCGTGCAGAAAGATGAGCGCCGAAGCGCTGCGCGAGTCCGTGTCCGGCAATTCCTGCCAGTGGAATGGCAGCTGATCGTAAAAAGACAACTGCGTGAAATGGGCCGCAAAGGATGCACCATTGATATGTGTCTCACGACCGGGAGCGCAGGCGATCGTGCCGGATGAGAAATAATGTCCGGAGCTGAAAGCCGTCGTATGATACAGGACCGGGTCATGGGCAGGAGCGGCGCATGCGGGAACATAGCGGACCCGGACCGTCAACTCCGATTGATTGTCCTGCACGTCCTTCACAAGGATACGCAGGATATGGATGAGCGTGTCTTTTAAATGGATAAGCCCATTCCTGCCGGGATAGGTAAAGATCGGGGCGTGATTGCCGGGCAAGGTGGAAAGATGCTGTACATAAACGCCAGAACGTATCCATTTGCTGTAGTCGATGCAGGCATTTATATAGCGTGTGTCGGAAGAAGAAAGGTCGCAAAGGCTGAATGCATGTATCAGACTGTCGTCCAGCCAGAGGGTGGCACCGAAGATACCGGAAACATGCGAGGAGGCGGAGCTCTTATCCGTGGCAGCGATGCCCAGGCTTATCAATGGGCTGCCCACAGGAATAATATTTCTTCCCGTATGATAAAGACCATTGCGACCCGTAATGCTTATTTTCTGCGCCCTGCTCATATAGGTGCTGTATCGTCTGTCGTACCAGTACAGCCCATTGATCACCGGGGGCAGGTCATCCCCGACGCTAAGTCCCTCCAGCTGCGGATTTATACTGACGCCGGCCGTATTACGGATCTCAAAGTGAAGATGGGGCGCCCGGGAAAAGCCTGTATTGCCGCTGTATGCGATCATATCCCCTTTTTTTACCTGGAAAGCGCCCGCAGGCAGGTCTATTTCCTGCTGCCAGGACTGCATGGCATACTGTCTCAGGCGAACGATCCGTTGCAGCGAGTCGGCATAGCGCTCCAAATGACCGTAGACCGTAACCAGACCATTGGAATGGGTGATGAAAAGCGCATTGCCCAGACCATCCGGCGCAATGGACAAGTGGCTGACATAGCCATCGGCGGCTGCGTATACCGGCAGTCCCTCCCTTCCGCCCGTGCGTATATCCAGCCCCATATGAAAATGTCCTTCCCGCAGCTCGCCAAAATTGGCTGCGAGCTGCAGGGACCTGTCCAGCGGGGGACGGAAATAGCCATATGAAGGGCGGTAGCACCAATATACTATTCCCAGAACGGCGAGTATCAGCAGGGTGATGAAGCGGATCATAATAAACCTTTTTGTCAAAATAAAAGCCGGAAGAGGAGGCGCTGAACTGCGATCTGCCAACGCCGAAAGTCCCTCTGCCAACCCGGCTATCGGGACCGCCACCAGGAAAAGCCAGTTTGCAGAGAGAAAACGCCCGTTCGTCGACAAAGACAGACCGCTGATTGGCCGTCCGGCCGGCAAACGGTACATTTATCTTGTATTAATGTCTTTTCAATGGCGAAGATGAACCTGGCAAACATTGTCTTCATTGCCCGACAGTTGGATTGGGCCATTCATCCATTGCTTGCGAAAACGAACATTTTAATTTAGGTTTGAGCATGGAAAAAAGGCAATTGCTATTGTTGGGAAGCTTTGTAGCCTTTTACTATTTGATCCATATTGCCTATGATATGCCGAACCTCGTACATGGCTATCCGCAGTTTGACCTGTTGCCGGGTCAGGTGAAGACCTGGTTGTCGCGGATAGGGGACATGGGGTTGAATTTCCTCTTTGCTTTTATCCCCTATGTCGCCTTGTGGCGGTGGTACCCCGAAAAAAAGATCCTGCACCTGACCCTTCTGATCGGATTGGGATTACCGCTCATTTTTTTGTTGTGGTACTGGATGGAGCGGATGGGGATGGTAAGAGGCCTGCGGCTGCGGACCTTCTTTTTAGATCACCTCTTTACCGCCCTCATGTCGATGGTGTTTGGGATCATCTTCTATTTTATCCGATGGTCGCGTTACAAGGAGCTCCAGCAAAAGGACCTGGAGATACAGAACAGACAATCCGAGCTGTCCTTTCTGCGAAGCCAGATCAATCCTCATTTCCTCTTCAACAGCCTGAACAATATCTATTCGCTGGTATATCATGGATCGGACCAGGCATTGACGGCCATTGCCGGGCTTTCCGACCTTCTGCGCTATATGCTGTACGATGCGGCAGAGAAAGTGCCGTTGCGGACAGAAATGGACTATATCGAAAAATATATCGGGCTACAGCAGCTGCGGTTCGAACACCCGATAGAGGTGAGCATGCGGACGGAAGGAGATATGCAGGGAACCCTGATCCCCCCCTTGCTGCTGATACCTTTTGTAGAGAATGCCTTTAAGCATGGTGATCTGGATAAAGGAGGGCTTGCCCTCTATTTGCGTAACAGTGCGCAAAAGACGTATTTTCATTGTACCAACCGTAAGGGAACACATCGGAAGGACCCCGGCGGTGGTATTGGACTGGAGAATGTAAAAAGAAGACTGTCGCTCCTATATCCGGGCAAGCATGTGTTTTCAGTGGAGGACGGCCCTGTAAACTTTTCCATCAACCTGGAATTGACCCATGACTGACAGCGCACCCATACGATGTATTATTGTCGACGACGAGCCGCTGGCCGTGGCGCTGCTGGCGGACTATGTACAGAAGACGCCCGGAATGGAAGTGGTCCTTCGAACCACGCATGTGCTGGATGCATTACAGGCGGTACAGGAAAATAAAGGCGACCTGCTGTTCCTGGATATACAGATGCCCGAACTGACGGGTATACAACTCATGAAGATCATCCGGCGACGTTGTGCAGTGATCCTGACCACGGCGTATACTCAGTATGCATTGGAAGGATACGAACATGATGTGATTGATTATCTTCTCAAGCCAATAACGTTAGACAGGTTCATGATCGCAGTGGAGAAGGCGAAAGGAAGACTGGGGCGGGTACAGGAAAATACGACGGAAGCATCATCCGTCCGTACTTCGGATCACCTTTTCATACGAACGGAATACCGGATCCAGCGTGTGGACCTGGCATCTATTTATTATATTGAGGCGTTGCGGGACTATGTGGCCATTCATACGGGTACGGGAAAGATCCTTTCCCTGGAAAGCATGAAGCATATGGAAGAGCTGCTGCCCGAAGATCAGTTCATACGTATCCATAAGAGCTATATCATCCATCGCAACAAAATAGATTTTTTAGAAAGAGGAAGAGTGGTGATAGGAAAAGAATACCTGCCGATAGGGGATACGTATAAGGAGAAGGTGCGCGTAAAATTGGGTCTTTTATAATCAGCTGTATACTATACACTTAAAGCCGCATTAACAAATTCTTTGCACTCGTCGCTTGTGTAAGAACGTGAAAGTTCGTACATTTGCATCGCAAAGCCGGGCAACGGTCTAATTATACTTGCCATCTCAGGGTTTGATTTGACACTTTCTTAGATACGATTCTTCAGTGTACTACTTCCCTCCTTGCCCGGATCAACAATTGTGAATAATTAAATAGTATACGTTATGAAAAGTGATGTCATGGACACTATTGTCCAAATGGAACCTGCTATCCTTAAACAACTGGTGACCGAAGTGAAAGAAACAGTGGCAACCGATGTTGCAGCAACGAAAGAGACCAAATCTTCTTTCGGACTGGTAGATATGTGGAATATCCGTAAGCATGGCCGTTATGCCGGCAGGCCTCGTCAGAAAGGCGCCATTGTTACAGGAATAAGCTATTGACAAGACGAACCACAGGTTCGTTGTCCGAAGGCCGATCGGACATTTAAAGATAGTTCAGGCTCTGTTTAGTTTGTTTAAGTGAAAAAAGACCGTCTCATTTGGTAAAAGTCGAGGCGGTCTTTTTTTTGCATCATGTCCTGATTGGCATTGGCCAATCAGGGGCCCGCAGCAGTGGGGATTTTTGTACATCCAATCAGATAATGTCCATCTTCTTCATGAGGAAGGAAGCATTGCGGTTGCGGGCGATGCCCTGCCGGAGGCGATAGTCGAAATGGAGCTCGTTGCCATCGATGGTGCTTTCAAAGCAGTAATTGCTTACGAGACCGGGGAGCTCCTGTTCCAGGCTGCCCAGGGAAAGATCATGGGTCGCAAAAAAGGAAAGACAGGGATATTGAAGCAGCTTGCGGATGAACTGTTCGGAGCCGTATGTCTTATCATCCGAATTGGTGCCTCTCAGTATCTCATCGATCAATACCAGGGAAGGAGTGTTTTCCTGGATACGATGAATGATGCGTTGTAACTTTTTCAGCTCCGCCATAAAGTAGGAGGTATGCTCCTGGAGGGAGTCGCTGACACGCAGGGATGTAAGGAGCTGCATCGGTGTGAAGGAAAAGGATGCGGCGCAAACGGGCGCTCCGCACTGCGCCAGGAGCAGGTTGACGCCCATCGTTCGCAGGAAGGTGGTCTTCCCCGACATATTGGAACCCGTGACGAGGATAAGCCGCTGGTCTTTTCCGATGGTACAATCGTTGGTCACTCTTTCTCCGGCCGGTATCAGCGGATGTGCCATTCCGGTGGCGGTTATTTGCAGCTGCCCGCCGTCTAACGGAACGGGATAGGTGAAGGAAGGGTTGGAAAAGGCCAGCGTCGCCAATGAGTTGAGGCACTCAATGTTGCCTACGGCCTCGATCCATTCCGGGAATTCCTTTTTATAGGTCTCTTTCCATTTTTCCAGGGCCGCCATGCATTGCAGGTCGTAAAGGAGGAAACTGTTCAGGAGAATATTTACCAGCATGTTGAGCCGCTGGTCGAAGAAGCCGGCCAGTTGGGACAGACGGCGAATGGCATGATAAGCTCTGCCCGTACGGGCCTGCTCCTCCTGCAGAAGAGGCGAGCCCTGGGTATTCATCGTATTGAATACAGCCAGTATCGAGGAATATTGATCCAGGATCGCCTGCTTTTTGCTGATGAGAAGATGCTGCTGGAAGATATAGGTCTTATAAGACGCCGTGATGACCCATGACAGGATCACACCCAGCAACAGCGGGAGATACATATCCGTCGCCAGGTACAGGCCGATGCAAAAGAGATTGTACGCTATGAGCAGCCAGCGAAGGATGGTCAATCCTTTCCGGCCATGGATACGGGAGGGGGTGGCCAGCCAGTCGATGAGGCTGTACAGATTACCATCCTTCTCGTCGACCAGCAAGCCTTTTGCCGTCAGCAGCTGGCTTTTGCCGGGCTGCCTGGTCATGACCTGGATGGCCTGCTGCTGTCTTACAATATCGGGAATGGCGAGGATGGGCTTGCGCAACAGGGTGGAAAGCCGTGCCTTCCCGTGAGTGGTTGTCGTACGATTGACTAAATGAAAAAGGCTCTTTGGGCCAAATATATCCAGGTCGTCCAGGTAGGAGTCCGAGTTCAGCTGTTCCTTTCCGTCGGGAAAGCCGTTGGGCTGCTTGTTCAGCACCGCCTGTTCGTTGGTATTTACGAACAGCAGCTTTTCCTGCAATGCTTTTTGATCGCCCAGACGAAAATAGAGTTTTATCAATACGATGAATCCAGCCAGCAGGACGATTGACAGGGCCGTCAGAAGAAAAGGAAAAGTTGGAATGCTGTAATAGACCGATACGCAAAATCCGACAAAACAGACAAGACGAAGCATTGCCAGGAGAAAAAGCCGCTCCCGCACAATCCCGAGTCGAGCAGTGTATGAAGCTATCTGTTCTTCATAGTACGGACCTGGGGCTGGCATTACATGATATCCAAAGCTTTAACGAAAAATGTGCAGACAAAAGGTAAAATGAGCGTCAGGTATTCGAATTTAGCTTCGATGGCCCAGATAAAGGCTCCGGCAGAAAGGAGGAAGAGTACCCAATAAAGACCTGTATTTTTCTTTTGCTTTTCCATTCTTAGGATTTTTGAGAAGGCAGACAGGTGGTCCGCTTTTTGAAAATTTTCACAATATTACGAGAAATGACTCAAAAAGAAAAGATTATCGCAGGAATCTCCCCCGTCGGGACTACCTTTATGCCCGGTCGGACCAGAAGGCCGGCCATTCTACGTCTTGCCGTTCTCCGGATTTTAAAAATCCTGAGAAAACAAAAGTGTTTCGCATAACACATTTCAGAATTTTAGTATAAATTCGTCACATAATGTAAAAAATACACATTAGGTGGGAAAAAATTGATGTGACATGGCTGTCTTAAAAATTGAATTTTATCTACGCTTTTACACCCGTCCCGGTCAATCATTGTATATATCTGGAAATATAGCGGCATTGGGCGGCAGCGACCCTTCAAAAGCGCTGCCCATGCAATATCTGAACGGTGAATTCTGGCATGCGCAGGTAGAGCTGGAGCAATGGCCCGGGGATTCAGTTCGCTACAGCTATATACTTCAGACAGAGGACGGAAAAAGATCGGAGGAGTGGGGGAATGACCGGGTATTGGAAGAACCGGCGCCCGATGTGGAGGAATTACAGGTGGTAGACACCTGGAACTGGACCGGGGAGTATGAGAATGTATTTTATACGGCGCCTTTCCGGGAAGTATTGTTACGCCGGAAGGGTAAGTCCAAAAAGACCCGGACAAAGGTGCCTGTCACGCATATCTTCCGGGTGAAAGCCCCTCTGCTGCTGCCAAACGAGGCATTATGTCTCCTGGGAAGCGGGCCTGCTTTAAAGGATTGGGATAGCGAGGATCCGGTGCCCATGGTCCAGGAAGGCAACTGGTGGACCTGCCGGGTAAATATCCCGAAGGAAGATCTGCCCATCCACTACAAGTATGGGGTTTACAATACGAAGGAGAAGCAATTCCTCTATTTTGAGAATGGGGAAAACCGGCATCTGTATGGGGATGCCCATCAACATAAATTAAATGTCGTCCATGATGGGTTTGCCTACCTGCCCAACAATACCTGGAGAGGGGCAGGAGTGGCGATACCGGTTTTCAGCCTGCGGACAAAGAAGTCGATGGGAGTAGGGGAGTTCACCGATCTGAAGCTGCTGATCGACTGGGCCGTAAAGTGCGGCTTGAAGCTGGTGCAGATACTGCCCGTCAATGATACGACGGCCAACCATGACTGGCAGGACTCCTATCCTTATGCGGCGATCTCGGCCTTTGCCCTGCATCCCCTGTACCTGAACCTGGAGAAATGTGCAGGACGTAAATATGCCGGCCTTATCAAGCCTTTAAAGAAAAAACAAAAGGAGCTGAATGATCTGCCACAAGTGGATTACGAAGCCGTAATGAAGATCAAGCTGCTGGCTGCCAAAGAGCTGTATGAGGTACAGAAAGCAGAATTTGAGAAAGATCCTGATTTTACCGCTTTCTTTGAAAAGAACAAGCACTGGCTGGTGCCTTATGCCGCCTTCAGCTATTTACGGGATAAGAACGGCACCCCGGATTTTTCAAAGTGGAAGATACACAGCCGCTATGACAAGGCGGCGATAGAGCAGTATGTGTCGAAGGGCAGCCGGCATTACGGCGCTATAGCCCTGCAATATTTTATCCAGTATCATCTCCACCTGCAGCTACGGGAGGCGGCGGACTATGCACACGACAACGGGCTGATCATGAAGGGAGATATCCCCATCGGCATTTACCGTTACAGCTGCGACGCCTGGATGGAGCCGCGTCTGTATCATATGGACCAGCAGGCGGGTGCACCGCCGGACGATTTCGCCGTAAAAGGGCAGAACTGGGGCTTCCCTACCTACAATTGGGTGGAGATGGAAAAGGACGGGTTTTACTGGTGGAAACGCCGTTTTGAGCAGATGAGCAATTATTTCGACGGATTCCGTATCGACCATATCCTGGGCTTTTTCAGAATATGGAGCATTCCCATGCACGCCGTACAGGGGATCCTGGGGCATTTTGCACCGGCTATACCCGTCTACCGGGTGGAGTTCAGCGAACGCAATATCTGGTTTGACCACGACCGTTATACCCGGCCTTTTATTAACGATGCCGTGTTGTGGGAGGTATTCGGGAACGATTCGGAGCATGTAAAGACCCAGTTCCTGCAGGCGCGGGAGAACGGTTTTTATACCTTGAAAGAAGAGTTTGATACACAGCGGAAAGTGGAGTGTTATTTCAACCAGAAAGAGAGGTCGGATACGTCCGACAGTATCCGGGATGGGCTGTATGACCTTATCTCGAATGTGATCCTTTTGGATGTGGAGGGCAGCGATGGGCAGCAGTTCCATTTTCGCATATCCATGGACAATACCTCTTCCTTCCGGTATTTGGAATGGCATACACAGCAACAGCTTAGAGACCTTTATATCAACTATTTCTTTAACAGACAGGATAATTTTTGGGAGAAAGAGGCCATGCACAAGCTGCCTGCTCTTAAACGGGCTACGAACATGCTGGTCTTTGGAGAGGATCTGGGGATGGTGCCCCGTTGTGTGCCGAATGTAATGCGGCAGCTGGGGATACTTAGCCTGGAGATACAGCGTATGCCCAAGAACCCTGCACGGGAGTTCTTCCATCCGTCCGAAGCGCCTTATTTGTCCGTGGTGACGCCTTCCACCCACGATATGAGCACGATCAGGGGCTGGTGGGAAGAAGATAGGGGGCTGACCCAGCGATTCTTTAACCAGGAGCTGGGGCAGTGGGGGGAAGCGCCTTATTTCTGCGAACCCTGGGTCAACAGGGCCATTGTGCTGCAGCATCTGCATTCTCCCGCGCAGTGGAGCATCTTCCAGCTACAGGATATCCTGGGTATGAGCGAGCAGTTCCGCCGGGAGAATCCGCACGACGAACGGATCAATGTGCCGGCAAATCCCCGTCATTATTGGAGATACAGGGTGCATCTGACGATGGAGGAACTTATCAGGGAGAAGGAGTTCAATGAAGAGATCAGAGAATATGTGAACCATTCAGGGAGACTTTAGGGAAGCGGCTGACTTTAGCCAGGCGGGGATCTGTCTTCGAACAAAAAGCCGGAAGACGGAGAGTCTCCCGGCAGGCAGGTGGGGTTCAGGGACGAAAACGCTCGTTAATATCTTATAACTTTACGAAGGACTGATCGTACTGCGTACCGTTCTGGCTAATGACCTTCAGAAAATAATTTCCACTTTTCAGATTAGAGATGGCAAGCGTCTGCTGGTTAACACCGGAGGCGAGCTGCTGTTGCTGAGCAATGACCAGCACACCAGTCATCGTATATACCATTACCGTTGCGTGCGAGGCAGCAGGGCTGTTCAGTGTATAGTTCAGTGTAGCGATAGCGGGGTTGGGGTATAGCTGTATCTTTTTGTCGGCAACAGCGGCGTTGACGTTGTAGACAGAAACGATCTTGGAATACTTGGAAACGCCATCCACGTCTACCTGGCGCAGGCGATAGTAATTATTACCGCTGAGCATATGGTTATCTGTAAAAGTATAATCCGTAGTGTGGGTATTATTGGTACCGAGGACAACGCCGATGGAGTCAAAGCCACTGGCATTAGCAGACCTTTCAATGACAAACCATTTGCAACCTGTCTGATTCTCCATGGTCCAGGACAGCTCGCCAGCGTTGTTATTGTTGGCGGCGCTGAAGCTCATCAGCAGGGCAGGCAGGTTGTTGATCCTGGCTTGTTCCTGGGCAGATGCGTTGGTAAGACCAGCCAGCATGATCAGGGCGGCGAGGAAAGATCTTGTAAGTGTTGCGGTGTTGAGCGTTTTCATTTGGGTACGTTTTCGTGTGTTACGGTCTATAGTAGGTAAAATGTGTACCAAAAAATAAAATATTGAAAATTAAGTGTTTGTGCTCATGCCAAACTCTACATCGTTCCCCGGATGGGAAAAATCTTCTCAATTCTGCAAAAAATATAGGGAAAACACCATTGGTACCGTAATTTCTGCACCCACCCAAAGGCGCGCACAGCGCGCCTGCCCGCAGGGCAATCAAACAGCGTCCGTGTAGTGTCAACCACCCCTTCCGAAGGAAGGAGCTCCGTGCAAATATTTAGGCATATCTTTACAACTCCATGCAGATCAACTATCATTCTTACAAGCTGGCTTTTCGTCATCCATTTACTATATCGCGCGGTACAAAGACCCACCAGCCGACCCTTATTGTGGAGCTGGAGCACAGAGGCATAAAAGGTTATGGAGAGGCCCCGGCCATCAGCTACTATCATATACCTGTAGACAAGATGATCGCCGACCTGCAATCCCAAAAGGCGTCTATCGAACGTTTTGCCTTTACAGATCCTGAGCCATACTGGGATTACCTCCATCATCTCTTCCCGGAGAACTCCTTTTTAGTATGCGCGCTGGATATGGCCGCCTGGGACCTGATGGGAAAGATGCAGCAGCTACCATTATATACTATGTGGGAATTGGATCCAGCCAGGGGACCGATGACGGATTATACCATCGGGATCGACACGATCGATAAGATGGTGGCCAAGATGCATGAATTTCCCTGGCCCATCTATAAGATCAAGCTCGGGGCGCCGGATGATATAGCCATTATGAAGGCGTTGCGCGCGCATACGGATGCCATATTCCGGGTGGATGCCAATGCGGGGTGGACATTGGAGGCGGCATTGCAGATCATACCTGTATTACAGGAGCTGAATGTAGAATTCATAGAGCAGCCGCTGGCCAAAGACGATTGGGAGGGCATGAAAGTGCTGTATGAACAAAGTCCTTTGCCCCTGATTGCGGATGAATCCTGTGTCAGGGAAGGGGATGTTGAAAAATGCAGGGGATATTTTCATGGTATCAATATAAAGCTCACAAAATGCAGCGGGATCACACCGGCCCGCCGGATGATCGATGCAGCCCGGCAATATGGAATGAAGGTGATGGTCGGCAGCATGAATGAAAGCTCTATCGGCAGCGCTGCGATCGCCCATCTGCTGCCTTATCTGGATTATGTAGATATGGACGGCCCGTTGTTATTGACAGAAGATCTTGCTACCGGCATTGAGTTCGATCACGGAAAAGTGCGAATACCGCGCGGAGCGGGCCTTGGCGTTACATTTACCGGCTTATACACAAAGCAATGGGTGGATGTTAACAAAATATAATTTCCAAAAGCCATTGTAAATTCAATAAAGGTCTTTAACTTTCCTTTAACGTCTTTGCAAACGTTTGCATGACGTTTATTATTTCTACTACATTTGGACCATACTGCTGCCATACGTGAGATGCAAGAGCGTATCGCTTTCTACGAGGACATGAAAGCATACAACCGGCTGTTCCAGCTCTTGTCCGGAGGACTGTTCAGATTTACCTATTCCCTGGTAAAGTCGAATGAGGTCGCGGAAGAGATTGTTTCCGACGTATTTATCAAGCTCTGGCAGATCAAGGACAGACTGCCGGAAATAGAGAACCTGAAGATCTACCTATATACCATCGCCAAGAATTTCTCTCTCAATTACATCAACAAGCATTATAAGAACACCGTCGTCAGCCTTGACGAGCTGGACGTGGAGACGATGATCGAGCTCAACAGTCCAGCCGAAATGTGTATTTCCGCCGATCTGGTACAGCAGATCCGCCGGGTCATCCGGCAGCTACCTCCCCAGTGCCGTCTGATCTTTCAGATGGTAAAGGAGGATGGGCTGCGATATAAGGAGGTGGCGGCCATCCTGGATATCTCTCCCCTCACCGTCCGCAATCAGCTGGCCATAGCCATCCGAAAGATCGGGGAGACCCTTCCCGTCTACCTGCAGTCGGGTTTTACCATGGTCAGCCGGTTCTCACCATCTTAAGTAACAATTTTTTATGCCTTTTGGTACATTTCTCCCGGGCACATTGTCTGTAGGATAAGCACATCATTATGCAGGAAGAACAAATAATGCAGGAAGAACGGTTTTGGCTGCTGGTAAGCCTCAAACTTGCGGGGGAAACCACAGCGGAAGAGCTCGCTGAATTGGAATTATTGCTACAGCAGCGCCCTGAAATGGGCCTGCGGATGGAAATGCTGAATGGTCTCTGGCTGGGGGCACCGGAAGACCAAAGCCGGAGGAATGATGCTTTGAACAGGCATCTTCAGCGGCTAAGCAATCATTTATCGACACCCACGCTGAATTACGAAACGACTGTAGCAGCGGAAGAGACTCCGGCGCTCCTGCCTGTGGAAACACGGAGGAGGGGTATCTACCGGCTGCTATGGCCAATGGTCGGAATTGCGGCGGCCGTGGCGTTGGTATTTTTTATTTCCCATCGCCCGGAGAATGTAAAAAGCGAACACGTCGAGCAGGTGGCAGAGAATACTATCAGCACGAAGCCGGGCTCGAAATCCAAGATACAGCTGCCGGACGGGACCCAGGTATGGCTGAATGCCGACAGCCGGATGACGTATAATGAAAGCTTCCGGGGCCCATTCCGGGAAGTCCAGATAACAGGGGAGGCCTATTTCGACGTTGTAAAGGACAAAGATCATCCATTTATCATACACACCAACTCCATCGATGTGCGGGTATTGGGTACAAGCCTGAATATACGGAGCTACGCGAATGAAAAGAATACAGAGGCAGTGCTTATACGCGGATCCATCGAAGTGACATTACGCAGCAGTCCGGACAAGAAGATCATTCTCCAGCCCAATGAAAAGCTGGTGGTGCAGAATGGCAAGGCTTTGGTTGTAAAAGGCGTCCCGTCGGTGCAAAAGTACGAAGATGCACCGGTGATGACCCTCGGGAAGGCTCATATCGGACCAAAGGATACGGTGGCGATGGATATACTATGGGTAAAGAACAAGCTCTCCTTTGACCAGGAGACCCTGGAGGATGTGGCCCGGAAGATAGAAAGATGGTATGCTGTCAAGGTGACCATCAGGGATGAAAGATTGAAACATACTGAATACAGCGCCGTATTCGAGGACGAAAGTCTGCGGCAGGTGATGGAAGCGTTGCGCATGACAGGCAATTTTCGGTATTCCATCAACAAAAAAGAAGTGACCATAACACCCTAATATATACGAAGGATGTCTCGCGTCCTTCGTACGAAATCCTCATTCTGACTTTTGCCGGCTGCCTGCAACGGGCTGTCGAATTATTTAACCAAAACTGCTAATATGAAAAGAGTTACGTAAAAACTTATTGTCATAACAAAAAAAGGCGGAGAATGATTGCAGCATTCCCCGCCGGTGTAAAGACAATTCCTGCTCCGGGCGGAGCAGGTTCTTATCATTTTTATCAAAACTAAGTTATGAAAAAAAACGGACGCGGCGTATCGGTCGATACCGGCCGTCAAATCATCAAATGCCTGCTGATGACCAAACTAGCCATTTTACTCATTTTTGTTAACGCCTTCGCCAGTGGTTACGGACAGGGGAACATCAGTATCCGACTGGAGAATATGCCTTTAAAAA
Source organism: Puia sp. (assembly GCA_035546735.1). Taxonomy (GTDB): domain Bacteria; phylum Bacteroidota; class Bacteroidia; order Chitinophagales; family Chitinophagaceae; genus Puia. Next base: position 2,593 of record DASZWE010000035.1, on the reverse strand, counting down.
GGGTATTCAAGGCCATCGAAGAAGGCGGTGTCTACCGTTTTGTTTATAAAGATGCTATTTTGCCGAAAGCAGGCATCAGCATCCGCGTACAACATGCCGAACTGGCGGAGGTTCTGGATAAAGTATTGGAAAACACAGGACTTACGTATCACAAGCTGAGCGACAACCTCATCGTTATCACCCGTGCCGATGCCGTGGAATCCAACAGGGGATTGCAGGCAGTGAAGGTCACGGGAAGAGTCACCAGTGAAAAAGGAGAGCCGCTGAAAGGGGTGTCCGTTTTGGAAAAGGGCACCAACAATGGTACGACCACGGCCGATGATGGAAGCTTTACCTTACAGGTGACCAATCCAAATGCCATCCTGGTTTTCAGCTATATAGGATTCGGAGCCAAGGAACTGGCCCTCAAGGGGAAGACCACCGTGGAGATGCAATTACTGACCGCGGATAATTCTTTAAAAGACGTAGTAGTGGTGGGTTATGGTACCCAGAAAAAAGTGACGGTCACCGGCGCAGTAGTCCAGGTAAAGGGCTCCGAGCTGGAAAAATCGCCCAACGTCAACCTTTCCAATTCCCTGGTAGGCCGTCTCCCGGGTGTATATGCGGTACAATCCAGCGGCGAGCCGGGGTATGATGGGTCCACCATTCGTATCCGGGGAACCAACACACTGGGTAACACTTCCGCCCTTGTCGTAGTGGATGGGGTACCTGATATCGCGGGTGGCCTGGAGCGATTGAATCCTGCGGATATTGAAAGTATGTCGGTATTGAAAGACGCCAGTGCTGCCATTTATGGCGCCAGGGCCGCCAATGGGGTCATCCTGGTCACTACCAAACACGGTAAAACAGGCAAGCCTCAATTGTCCTATACCATTAACCAGGGCTGGTCTCAGCCAGATCGTATCCCGAAGATGGCCAATGCTACCGAGTATGCCTCCATCAACAACGAGACCTATATATACGACCACGTGCCCGTTGCAGAATGGTCCCAGGCGCTGGCAGCTTTCAATTCAACGGGGAAATATACGACCCTTGCGAATCAACAATTACAGGCGCCTTTCCTGCCGGACGATATACAGAAATACAAGGATGGTTCCGACCCCTGGGGACATCCCAATACGGACTGGTTCAAGACGACCCTGAAGACCTGGTCACCTCAGGTGCAACATTCGCTGCAGATCAACGGCGGATCCGAAAATATCCGCTATCTGGCGTCCGCGGGCTATCAGGACCAGGACGGCTATTACAAGAATTCTGCCACAGGTTACAAACAATATGACATGCGTCTGAATCTGGATGCAAAGGTCAACAAATGGATCAACACCGGCATTAACATGACGGCGCGAGAGGAGTTCCGCTTCTACCCCACTCAATCCGCGGGCTCCATTTTCCGTATGTTGATGCGCGGAAGACCTACGGATCCCGAAGTATGGCCCAACGGCCTGCCCGGCCCCGATATCGAGAACGGGCAGAACCCTATTATCATCACCACCAATCAGACGGGATATGATAAGGACAAACGGGACTATTACCAGGTCAATGGCAAGGTGGAATTAAGCATACCCTGGGTCCAGGGATTGAAGATCACGGGAACAGCCACGGTTGATAAGGAAGTCCAGTTCCGCAAAGTATGGCAGACGCCCTGGAGCCTCTATTTCTGGGATCATGCTACCTATGAGGCGGATGGCAAGACCCCCTTGCTGACTAAGAGCGTACGCTCCACCTTTACAAGCCCTCAGCTACAGGAGTACTACGTTAATTATCTGAATATACTGCTGTCCGGGTTTGTCAACTATGACCGTACCATCGGGGATCATACCATCAACCTGATGGCCGCCGTTACCCGCGAGACGGACAAGGAAGATGATTTCAATGGCTATCGCACCAACTTTATTTCTCCGGCGGTAGACCAGCTTGCCGTAGGAGGCGCATTGAACCAGACGACGGGCGGTAGTGCTTATGAGCGGGCCCGTTTGAGCTATTTTGGCCGTGCTGCCTATAACTATAAGGAAAAATACCTGGCAGAGTTCCTCTGGAGATATGACGGCAGCTATCTTTTCCCTCCGCAGCACCGGTTTGGTTTCTTCCCCGGTGTCCTGGCCGGATGGCGTATTTCGGAAGAAGAGTTCTTCAAGAAGAACGTTCCCTTTGTCAATTATCTGAAACTGCGTGGTTCCTGGGGACAGATGGGGAATGACCAGGTATATTACGGCGGGACTCTTAAAGAGTATCAATACCTCAGCCTGTATAATTTCGGTAACTATGTGATCAATAATGCGGCAGCCACCACATTATACGAGACGGTGGTGCCCAACCAGAATTTCACCTGGGAAGTTGCCAATAACTCGGATGTAGGCATGGAGGGGCAACTGCTCAACGGAAAGATCAATTTCGAGTTCGACTATTTTTATAATCTTAGAAATCACATTTTGTGGCCTAAGTCCGGCTCGACGCCCGCCTCTTCCGGCATCGCCAACCTGCTGCCTCCCCAGAACATCGGCAAGGCAGAGAATAAAGGATATGAATTTACGGTGGGTTATACTGACCATGCGGGAGATTTCACTTACTCCATCAGCGTCAATGCGGGTTATGC
>DASZWE010000034.1:0-2916 GCA_035546735.1 Puia sp. | reverse complement strand
AAATTTACACTATGAACAGACTGAAGCATTTCATCGAATGGCAGGTATTCGGGGTGTGCTCGGCGATCGGGGAAAGGATGGGTATTGCCACCTCCCGGATCAGAACCTGGTTTATCTATATTTCTTTTCTGACCATGGGTTCGCCGCTGATCATTTACTTTATCCTGGCATTTTGGATGAATATCAAACGATATATCCTTTCGGCTCGCAGGAATCCTGTGAAATATCTTTAACCTCCCACGGTTGCCGCTTTTTTTGTATCTTACCCAGGTGCGTCCCGGGCCGTCGCCCTACGCTTTATAGGATCCAAGACCTTTGGACAACTGACCTGGTTAGTTCTGATGAAATTCACGGAGAAAGTAGATTTTTTACAAAAAAAATTCAGCTGCCTTGTTTCAGTTTGATTTCTCCTATACCGACTATGAGTTGTTGCAGAACGACCTGGCTCAACGGCTGAATGCCCCCGTGGTGAATCACGAGCTGATCTTCCCGGAGGCTGTTGCTACGGGCAGTCTCACCTTTGTCCGGCTGCCGAATGGGATACATGTGAATGTGATCAACTGCAGGTTCAACCAGGACTGGTTCCTGTGCAGGAGGAAGATAAAAGAGGAGTATTACACGCTCCGATTCCACGAGCTGACGATCCCGGATACACTGGAGATACGTATCGGGAAGGAAAGTCTGAAGGAATCGAATACCACGCGGAGCATCGCCTATCTTACCAATACTTTATCGGACTGGGCTTATCTGGGCGCCCAGGGCACTATTTACAAGGGGATCGACGTGCTCTTCGATGCGCAATGGCTGGGAGGGTATTTGGGGGTGAGCCATATCGACGATGTGTTGTCCGCCTACCTCTCCCTACAGGTGGAGAATGTGCATACGGAGCCGCTGGACAGCGAGTACCGGCGTCTGATCCAGGAGATCATGGAGGTGGAGGATGACAATCCCATGCGGCTGGCCATTATACAGAACAGGGTAATGTTCCTTATCGAACGATTTTTTACGCGTATTTACGAACGGAGAAAGAACTCTCATTTCGACATACCGCTGTCCAAGGCGGACATTGACCGTATGATGCAGGTGGAGTCGGCGCTGACGCGGGATATTTTTGAGCCGGCGCCTACCATCAGCCAGCTGGCGAAGATGGTATCCATCAGCGAGTCGAAGCTGAAGAAGGATTTCAAGCTTATTTACGGGCTGCCGGTGTATGAGTATTTTCAAAAGATACGGATGCAGACGGCCAAGGACAAGCTGCTCAGCGGAGACCATTCGGTGAAGGAGGTGGCGATGGAGCTGGGATACTCCAATCTCAGCAATTTTACGATAGCGTTTAAAAAGGAGTTCGGGCTGCTGCCAAGCAAGCTGCTAAACAATGCATAATGCGGGGCTGCGCCATGGCCAATTTCCGCAATTCCCGGCAAACTTCCGCGATTCCCCGGCCTGTCGGCTGAGAGCTATAATTCCCTACAGGAGTACATTTTATGTTGCGATGACATTTACAGCTATCCTTAACACTTTTTTGGGTAAGGAATGGAGGAAAAGCGGGGTAATTTTGCATAGAGTTTGTGTATGGGTCACGCAACGGGTCTTTGACCCGCCCTAAATAGAATGTCCCGTTTTTAATTCCTCGTTTCCAGAAAGACCATCCCTGTATTCAGTACCTTTCGAAAAAACCGATACATACCGGAAGCGGTTCGATAAGAGGTTGAGGCTAGAATTCCGAAACTACTTTACGGATCTTTACCAATTGTTCCAGTAAACCCTGAAGCAGATCCAGCCTGAGCATGTTGGCGCCGTCGCTCTTTGCTACGGCAGGATTTGGGTGTGTCTCTATGAACAGGCCTTCAGCGCCGGTGGCAATTGCGGCTTTGGCGATGGTTGCTATGAGTTGTGGATTGCCGCCGGTGACACCACTGGTCTGGTTGGGTTGCTGGAGTGCGTGTGTACAGTCCATCACCACGGGAGCTTTATGTTCCTGCATCCACGGGATATTCCGGTAGTCCACTACCAGGTCCTGGTAGCCAAAGGTGGTGCCCCGCTCCGTGAGGATGATCTTTTCATTACCTGCCTTGCGTATTTTTTCCACGGCAAATTTCATGGCCGGTCCGCTGAGGAATTGTCCCTTCTTTACGTTGACGATCTTACCTGTTCCGGCAGCTGCCAGGAGAAGATCTGTCTGGCGGCAGAGGAAGGCGGGGATCTGCAGTATGTCAATGTATTTGGCGGCGGGGGCTGCTTCGTCGTGGGCGTGGATGTCGGAGGTGGTGGGGACTTTGTAGGTGGCGCCTGCCTTTTGGATGAGGGAGAGGCCACTGTCGTCGCCGATGCCGGTGAAGGAGCCGGCGCTGGTACGGTTGGCCTTGCGGTAGGAGGCTTTGAAGATATAGGGTATACCCAGATTGCGGCAGATGGTCGAGACCTTTTCAGCTACTTCCATTACAAGCTCTTCGCTTTCCACCACGCAGGGGCCGGCAATGAGGAAGAAATTTTTCTTGTCGTAGGATTGCTGCTGAAAGAGTTGATGTAAGAATTCCATGGTGCGAAGCTAAGGAAAAAGGGCTATCATTCGACTCTTGTTATGGTGGAAGTACAGGCGTACGATTACAAACCTGGCAATGATCGGATCGTATGGGTACCCGTTAGAGGAATGTTAATTGATGGATCGATATGTGCAGGAAAATCTATTTTTATCGTGAACCTAACTCCCCCGAGAAAAATGAAGCTGACCTTTTCCCTGACGATACTTATTCTGTGCATGGGCAGATGCCTATCTCAAAAGAACTTTTCCATTACGCTGCATTTTCCTTCACAACTGGAGCGGGAAAAGCTGACGGTATGGTATGATGATGGGAAGGATTCGTATCGAAAGAATCCGGATAGTACCAATACGATGCATATCAGCGGACCTTTTTA
>DASZWE010000033.1:0-4185 GCA_035546735.1 Puia sp. | reverse complement strand
TGATCCTTGCCAACAACGATGATGAAAGCCTCCGGCGGATGCAGCAGGCAAGAACATTGTTACTTGACGAAGCCGCCGGCTCCGCCATGTTTGGGACCATCTTCGGGACCACGCTGGTGAATCACAGTTGATGACTGGCTGGGCCGCCCAGGGAGGATAAGCCCATGCCTCATGGAGAACAAATCCGCCCTTTTGGGAAAAAGATACAGCCGATGGTTCAATGATAAAAAGAGCCATCGGTTTTTGTTATTTACTTTGCGGAACAATGATGCTAAACCAGTAGAGAAAAAATTATTTAGACGGGGCAGGTTTTCGATCGAAGGGGTCTTTTGAGAGTGAGACCCCTATTTTTATTTCTGTCCTCCGGCCGGCGCCAAAAATACCAAGGGACCATTATTGACAGCCAGCACCAGCACTTTCGATCCATCTGCGCGGTTGATCCACTTTGCATCCCGGATCTCACCAGGTGCCAGTGGTATTTGAGACAGATATGAGAAATTCCCGGACGAAGGGTCATAGCCAAATAACGTAGGGTTCAGGGCGTCATAACGTCCTTCATACGGCTGCACTCCATAGAAATTCCCTGCTGCCAGAAAGGATGGCCTGTTGTTGGCGGAGGCAAGGGCGCCGGCGGAAGGGAGGGCGGGGAGAGAAGCAAAAGCAAAAACAGGCGCCAGCTGCAGCTCATCCGGCAAAACATGGGCCGTAAAATTTCCTTTCCCATCATTGATAAAGCAGGTGGAGCTGAGCGTTGCTGCCTTCAGCGTACGGGTATCATCCAGCCGGTGGCCGAAAAGAAAATCGACCGTCCTGCCCGCCACTTCATCATATGTGAGATGCTCCTTTTTTAATACCGGTAGCGCCAGTTCCAGCTGGTCCTTCCCGAGGAAAGGATATTCCTTACCGTCGATGGTACAGGTCATCACCTGCTCCACCGAACCATTGTTGTCGAAATCTTTTACGTATAATTTCAGCGGTCCATCCTTACCCGCATATAATTTGGAGTTATGTCCCCAGTTCCCGGCCAGGATATCCGGATATCCATCGCCATTGACATCCGTCACATAGAGACCTTGCCAGAGACCACTGGAATTAGCAATATCCGACTCCCGGAATACACCGTTGTGATTGATGAAGATCTTCAGCGGCATCCATTCTCCCGCTACGATCAGATCCGGCCATCCATCTGCGTTGACATCGGCAAAAGCACAGGAAGTGACGATACCCAGCTCATTCAACTGGATCACGGATGTATCCGCCAGTTTAAAATGGACAGGACCTGCCCGGAGGGCAGGATCGCCCTTGCTATCATTCAACAACAAATAGGAGGGAGAGGGATAGCCATATCGTTTCGCGTCCGTAAGACCTCCCACAAAAATATCCGGACTGCCATCCCTATTAATATCGGCGACCGCCACACAGGATTTGTTTGTCAACATTGGTGGCAGGGCCCCCGCGGGTTCAGTAAAGTGCCCTTTCCCATCGTTGATGTACAAATGGTCGGCGAGGGCCGGCTGGCCATCGGGGTATTCGTTACCCCCGCTGACTACATAGAGGTCAGGATGGCCGTCGTTATTGGCATCGAAAAATACAGCATCGACGCCCTCGGAGCCGGCATTCCGGGCGAAAGGGTTGACACCGGGAAGGCCGAAGCTTTCATCGGAAGGGCTAGCGTTCCCACCGGAAGGGCTAGCGTTCCCACCGGTAGGAAGGAAATTTCCACGCTTGTCCTGGATCAGCAGCGTACCGGGTTGTCCTCTGGCCCCGCAGACGAACAGATCGTCTAATCCATCCTTGTCTACGTCGGCTACGGATATCCGCGGTCCCCGCGTCGACTCCATATGAGGGATCAGATATTGGATATTGAAGTCGATGAAAGCATTTTCTTTATGCCGCCATCCTGTGCGGACGTCCCGGGAAATGTCTGTCAGTACCGGTGGATTGGCGGTGGGATGGTCCAGTAAAACAGAGACAGGTCGCCTGTCGGGAAAATGATCCCGGTAAACAAACGCCTGCCGGGCTTCCTGTTGTCGTAATACTAAATTTTGATCGGTCTGCACATGCCTCAGGAGCTGGTATTGCTGATCCGGCCAGACTATCAGCAGGCTATCGACTGTCTTGACACTATCCAATCCAACATGAGGGCGAAGGTCGGAGGAAGACTGGAATCCCCGTGTAGGCATTAGCTGCTGGTATTGCATTGTTCCCCCTGTAAACACCCAAACCTTCACTCCTATGCCGCCCGTATTCAAGCCATTCCCTTTACAGGTCAGCGAAAGATAATGTTTAACGGGTGTATTGTTCTTCAATATGGTTGCCGGCGCATTCAGACAATTGATCACCAGGTCCAGGCGACCGTCGTTATCCAGGTCGGCATAGGCCGCTCCGTTGAAACAGCCCAACAGGTCCGCCGTTCCCCAGGGCTCGCTGACATCGGTGAAATGTATATGACCATCCCCCTGGAAAATATAGGGATGACCATACCCCTGGGGCATTTTATCCAGCAGGGTCTTTTCCAGCTGCTCCGGACTGCCATACTTTCTGGGATCGCGGATATTGGAGAAGAATTGTATAAAATCCAGATCGAGTGGCCGGCGTTCGATGCCGCTGGAAATAAAGAGATCCTTCTTGCCGTCGTTGTCAAGGTCGGCCATGAGCGGGCTCCAGCTCCAGTCCGTGGCAGCCATCCCTGCTATCAGCCCCAGGTCACTAAAGCTTGCACCGCCGCCATTGTTGACCTGCAGACAGTTCCTGGAATACTGGTCCTGGTATCCATTACGGGTGATCTTTTGTGTATAGGTGTCCAGGTGTTCGCCGTTGCCGTAGGTTTTTAATATCTTTTCGTCGGATGGCAGCATGTCCACGGTGACGATATCGGGCTGGCCATCATTGTTGTAGTCTGCAATGTCGTTGCCCATGCTGTACCGGCTGTAATGCCGGAAGTGATCCGCCCCACACTCGACAAAAGTACCGTCACCCTTGTTGACATAATAGTAATCATTCTCATGGAAGTCGTTGCCGATGTATATATCCTCCCATCCGTCGTTGTTGAGATCTGCTATACCAAGACCCAATCCATAGTTCAGGCTGCTCTGGTAAATACCGGCCTGTGCAGTGACGTCGGTGAATTTCGGGCTCCCATTGACCCCATCATTCCTGTACAGCCGTCCACCGGAGTATGGGTCAGGCTGATGGCGATGAGAGGTATCCACGATGTGCTGGTTGGGATGTTCGGACTGGTTCAGGATAAAACAATCCAGATCGCCATCGTGATCATAATCGAAAAAGGCTGCTTGGGTGGAAAAGCCCGAGAATGCCAGCCCGTATCGGGCGGCACTTTCCGTAAAGGTGCCGTTGCCATTGTTGATGAACAGTTCATTGTGTCCCTGCAAACCATGGGTATTGGCTACCGCGCATACATAGATATCCAGAAAGCCATCCCCATTCACATCGGCCATCGTTACTCCCGTGCACCAGTCTGATGTGCCGGCGACCCTGGCCTGTTCGGTGATGTCCTGAAAGTGAAATCCGCCCTGGTTCAGGTATAGCTTATTATGACCCTTGCTGTTGGCGGTAAAGTAAATATCGGGCAGACCGTCATTATTGATATCGCCGATCGCCACACCTCCGCCATTGTAATAATAGATATACTCGAGGATACCAAGACCCGGTCTGGATACAGGTGCATTGACAAAGTCGATGTGTGTGGACGAGGGTGGCAGGGACATAAAGAAGACCTGCGGCTGATGACAGCCGGCCAGCGTGATGAAGGCAAGCCAAAACAGATTTCTTTTCATTTATTCCCCAATGCTTTGACAATCCTGAACACGGACTCCGGATTGTCCTCATAATCGAGAAGCGCCCCTTTCGGCGAATACAGCATCATTGCAGGATACTGGCGGGGCTTGAATCGTACGATGAACTGATTCAGACGATCCTGCAATAGCAGCACGTTCTTTTGTCCCTTCAACGCCCCGCCGTATTGATCTATAAAGGCGCTGAGCTTCTTTCGGCTGTCAAGGCTGATCACGTACACGGCTGCTTTCTTAAATGCTGCGTAATTTTCTCCGATGGTATGCACGGCACGCTGGCAATGTTCACAATCCGGATCGACAAAAAGGAAGAACAGCGGTCGATCCTGCGCCAGATCCTTATTGGTAAACGGATCTTTACCGGCACCGAAAA
>DASZWE010000032.1:0-6419 GCA_035546735.1 Puia sp. | reverse complement strand
CGTACCCTCTCAGGCCTCCAGCAGCCGGACAAAGGACAGATCCTTGTGCGGGCGTCACATGACACGACGCCGTTCAAAGCCCCATCGCTTCGCACGGGTCTTCCCTGGACAATGAGGCCCGTGCATGCGGGTGATATGGGTGTCATCTTCCAGAACTACTACCAGTTCGGATGGCGCACCGTGGAGCAGTCCCTGCGTTTAGCCGCACATCGTAACAAGGCGCTAAAAGGCTCGGAAAACGATGCCATAAAAGAATATGCCGCCCAGTTCGACCTGTCCGACGTATTGAAAAGATACCCGAGACAGCTTTCCGGCGGTCAGCAACAAAGGGTCAGCATCATTCAGCAGCTGCTGAAAGGCTCAGACTTCCTCCTGCTGGACGAACCTTTCTCCGGACTCGACGTCTGCGTGCTCGACAAGGTCGTAAGCCTCCTGCTGAAAGTATCCCTTTCCCATGAGTTCAAGACACTGATCATCGTGTCGCATGATATCCCCACGACAGTCGCCATCTCCGACACCGTATTCATCCTGGGTAAGAAGGAAGGACAAGAAGGTTCCGGCATCGTCCGGTCCATCGACCTGATGGAAAGAGGATTGGCATGGCAGCCCAATGTACAGGACCAAAAGGCCTTCCGGGAGACGATAAAGGAAATAAAGGATTGTTTGTAGTCGGCCGTGCCCTCATTGGGTGGTCGTGCCCTCATTGGGCCGGTCGCGCGCAGCGTCAATGGCCCCCTATTGCTTCAATAGCGCCCGTACCCCGGCGGAAGCGATCTGCATGCCAATACAAAAAACAAGGAAAGCGCTCAGCTTATTGACGATCTGCTCGCCCCTTGGCCCAAGTTTTCTGATCAGCCGGGGTGTATTGACATAACAGATATAGATCAGGATGCATATAAGCACGATGGCGATAAAGAGAGCGCTCAGCTTGATAAGATGCTTGCTGATATCGGTATCCTCACCATGCGCGCTAAGCGTCAGCAGTACGGATATCGTGCCGGCGCCTGTGGTCATGGGAAAGGCTATCGGGTAGAAGAGAAGATTCTCGATCTCCCCAGAAGGCCGGGCAGCCTCTTTATTGCCTTTTTGAATGCCATCCTCGGAATTCAGCAGCTGCCAGCCCATACGGCAGATCATGATGCCCCCACACAACTGGACAATGGGTATCGAGATCCCAAAGAGGTGCAGGATATACGAGCCGGCAATAATGGACACCGTACAAATGATCAGACAGTAAAAGGCGATTTTTTTGGTGGCGGCCCTCCGTTGCGTAAGATCGAGCCCCGAGAGTAAAGGATCCACGATAAAGGCGGACCCGACAGGATTGACGGCCGGAAATAAAGCCAGAAATCCTACGAAGACCAATTGCAAAAATGGGAAGTCCAGTTGCATGCGGCAATATCGTCATTATTTAGGTATTTTGCACCATGCGCACTCGCTACCTGGTCATAGCCCTTATTTCACTCCTCCTGTCCTGTGGAGGAAGCTCAGATAACAAACACCCACATGTACTGATAAAGACCGCCGCGGGCGACATCGAGCTGGAACTTTACGCCGACCAGGCGCCAAAGACCGTCGCGGCATTTTTATCCTACATCGACAGCGGATTTTATCACAATGCCTCCTTCTACCGGGTGCTCAACGATGACAATCAGTCTTCTGAGGCCGAGCGGTCAAACCTGATCCAGGGCGGCATATGGCGCACCAATCAAAAGAAAGCATCCTCTCTACCGGGCATACCCCATGAGAGCACCCGGCAAACCCATATCCTTCACAAGGACGGGGTTATTTCCCTGGCCCGCACAGCACCAGGCACGGCTACAACGGAATTCTTCATCTGTATAGGCCCCCAGCCGGGATTTGATTTCGGAGGAGAGAATAACCCCGACAAACAAGGCTACGCCGCCTTTGGGAAGGTGGTAAAGGGAATGGACATCGTCCGGAATATTTATGCCCGGCCCGAGAACAATCAATCCTTCGATCCACCCATTCCTATATACGACATCGTAAGAAAATGAAATACCTGATAACCCTTTCCCTCTTATCCGCACTGCTGTCCGCAAGCCACCCGGGCCATGGACAAAGCATGTCTGCAGCCAATGAGAAAAAGATCCTGATGTACCTTCAGGTGGTGATCATCGACCATACCGCCATCGTCATGCAAGGACAGGCCACCGCCAATTTCCCCGTCTACCTAAAAGATTTCCAGGCCTAAGCAGCACCATTCGGAAAAAATAAAATTTTTTCGGAAATTTTGTCCAAAAGCTTTTCACCCGTTCGTCAGTATATCCGGGACACGGGCTCCTTAAAAATATAGCCCCCGTCCCGGAAACGTCTAATCTCTGTCCTCCGGACAACGGCCCGGAGGTCCGTTTGGGCCTGTTACTTCATTTTTAATTCCAAAAAATGTCAACATGAAAGATTTTATGTTTGTCTTCCGCGGTCCTACCCCCCAGGACCTGAAATTAAGTCCCGAGGATTCACAAGCCTCCATGGAAAAATGGTTTGCCTGGATCCACCAGCTGCAGCAAAAGGGTCGCTACAAGGGCGGAGATCCCCTGATGCCCGGTGGAAAAACGATCCAGGGCAAGAAACCCGTCATTACCGATGGACCCTTTGCCGAAGGGAAAGAGCTGGTCGGCGGATACTTCATCCTTTCCGCGGAATCCCTGGAAGAAGCCACCGAGCTCGCCATGGACTTCCCGGATTTTGAGATACAGGGCTCCGTCGAAATACGTGAAATAATGAAGATCCCCATGCCCTCCTGAGTATGAGCGCAGAAGGTTCTCCACAGCAATTGGTTGATCATCTTTTCCGTCACCAGGCGGGGAAGATGATCGCCGTGTTGACCCGTATCTTCGGCATCCACAACCTGGAGCTGGTAGAAGACACGGTACAGGAGACATTTTTGAAAGCGCTCCAGATATGGAAATACCAGCGCATACCCGACAATCCCGCCGGCTGGCTTATGCAGGTGGCCCGAAACAGGACCATCGACCTGATCCGCCGAGACCAGAAAATGGTGGATATTTCCGAAGAGCTGCGCCTTCGCCTGCAATCCGGTACAGAAGAAGCCGTCCAGCAATTCTTTCTCGACACGGAAATAGCCGACAGCCAGCTCCGTATGATATTCACCTGTTGTCATCCCGCCCTGAACACCGAAGACCAGATAGCCCTGACCCTGAAGACCGTATCGGGCCTCAGCATCCCCGAGATCGCCAAGGCGCTGGTCTCCAACGACGCCACCATCCAAAAAAGACTCTACCGCGCCAAAGAATATATCCGGGAACATGCCATCCGGTTTGAAATACCCGTCGGCCAGGAACTGCACCACCGGCTGGACTCCGTATACACCGTCCTGTATCTTCTGTTTAATGAGGGCTATAATTCCTCCAAGGCGGATGAGCTTATTCGTTACGACCTTTGCTCGGAAGCCATGCGGCTTTGCAAGCTGCTGTCAGAACACCCCGTTGGCAATACACCCTCCTCCTTCGCGCTCCTGTCCCTCATGTGCTTCCAGGCATCCCGCTTTGACAGCCGCATGGGAGACGACAACTCCATTATACTGCTGGAACACCAGGACCGAAGTCTATGGAACCAGGACCTCATACGCTGGGGGTATTATTATCTGGATCGTTCTTCCTCGGGGGATCATCTTTCCATTTATCACATCGAGTCCGCCATCGCCGCCGAACATTGCCTGGCGCCGGATTTTGCCTCCACCAATTGGAGGCACATGCTAAAGCTCTATGACTGTCTGCTGGAATACAAGCCCATTCCCATCGTAATGCTCAACAGGGCCATCATACTGGCGCAATTGGGTCAGCTGGAAGAAGCCATCGGCATTGTCCGCGATCTGCCGGGCCTCGCCTATCTGTTAAAGCATCATTATATCTACAATGCCGTGCTGGGCCACCTGTACAGCAGGGCCGGCAATATCGTAGAAGCCCGCAGACTGCTGGAAAATGCCTGTGACCTCACACCCTCTCTCGCGGAAAAAAAGCTGTTGCGCGCTAAAATAGAACAGCTATAACCAGCACCTGATACCCCGGCAGGACATTACACCTCCGCATTATAATAGCATTAAAATTCCGCACCTAAGGCATAAGTGGATCACTACTATTGACTAATAGAAAGCGAATTATTATATTTATGCGCTTACCCGAACACAAATATTCCATATATGGGCTATTATGCACGGCCATCTGCTTATCCTGTCTATCGCGTTTCCCTTACGATCTTATTTGTCGTTGGATTTGGATGCATGTCCCCTTACAGCTATGGACAGACGCCAGATAGCCTGCTGCCTTACAATGCGTTGAAAAAATTGAGCCTGGAAGAATTGATGAACATCGACGTCATCTCGGTATCCAGGCACCCGGAGAAGCTGGACGGAGCAGCCTCCGCCATCCAGGTTATTACACAAGAAGATATCCGCCGTTCAGGCGCGAAAACGCTTCCGGAAGCCTTGCGGCTGGCGCCGAACCTGCAGGTGGCGCAGGTCAATTCCAGTCAGTGGGCCATTAGCGCCCGGGGATTCAACAACGTCCTCGCCAACAAATTACTCGTCCTCATAGACGGCCGCACCGTATACACGCCCCTGTATGCAGGTGTATTTTGGGATGTACAGAACCTCCTGCTGGAAGACATAGATCGCATCGAAGTGGTCAGCGGACCAGGTGGCACTTTGTGGGGCGCCAATGCCGTCAATGGCGTGATCAATATCATTACAAAAAGCGCGAAGAACACCCATGGCCTGTTTGCCGAAGCTGCAACCGGCACCGCATTCCCCGTCCTGGGCTCCCTGCGGTATGGTGGCCAGTTCTCTGACAAGCTTTCTTACCGGGTATACGGTACGGGATTTAAGCTGGGTAATACCCTGCTTGCAAAGGACACGAAGGCAAACGACGAATGGCCGATGATCCAGGGTGGATTCCGGCTGGACTGGGACGCATCCGCAAAGGACAAGGTCAGCCTCCAGTCGAATATCTATGGCGGAAAGCCAAATCCCGATGGCGGAGATACGGCTGTGAAAGCCAATGGAGACAATATAGTGGCGCGATGGGATCACAAGAGCTCTGAAAGATCCGATTTTCGGCTGCAGGCCTATTACGATCACACCCTGCGTGACTTTGGCAACGGCTTCACCGAAGACCTTAAGACCTGGGATGTGGAATGGCAGGATCGCCATCAATTGGGCCTTCGCCATGTCCTCACCTATGGCCTTGACCTGCGTGTGATGGATCACAAGGTCACAAACCTTGAATTATTTGCGTTTTTGCCGGCACATAAAACGCTTTACCTCTATAGCGGCTTCGTCCAGGATGAAATGATGCTTATCAGGGATCGTTTGCGCCTTACCATCGGCGCTAAGATCGAGCACAACAGCTATACTGGCTTTGAATATCAGCCCGATGCCCGTCTGACCTGGACGCCGGCAAAAAACCAGACGATATGGGGCGCTGTCTCCCGCGCCGTCAGGACGCCCGCACGCATCGATCGCGACTTTTACCTGTATATCCTGCCGAACCTCCCCCTCATATCCGGTAACGAAACGTTCACATCGGAAGATATGCTGGCCTACGAAGCAGGCTGGCGGATACACCCGCAGACGAATCTCCAATTCGCAGTTTCAGCATTTTATAATGTGTATGACAACATACGAAGCGCCGAACCCGGGCCCCCGCCGCTGAATATACCCATCACCTTCGGCAACGGCGTTAAGGGCAACAGTTACGGCGTCGAATTATCCGCAACGGCCCAGCTCACCAGTTGGTGGAGCCTTCGTGGCGGATACACATTTTTAAGAAAGGACCTGTCGGTCAAGCCCGGCAGCAATGACCAGAATAAAGGCAGCGCCGAGAGCGATGATCCGGAACATCAGTTCCTGCTTCAATCCAATATGGAGCTCCCGGGCCGGATCGAGCTGGGGACAGTTGTCCGCTATGTGGGTAAATTACCCGCTCCGCGCGTTCCGGATTACACCGGATGGGACGTACGCATCGGATGGAAAATAACCAGGGCAGTCGAGCTGGATATCGTGGGGCAGAACCTGCTGAATAGCCCTCACATCGAATTCATCCCGTCGTCGCCGTCGCCCCGTCAGATAGAACATGGCTTATACGGGAAGGTTATATGTCGACTGTAAAAAGATACAATACTAATAGGTGTTTGAACGAAACATAAATAAGTTGTCGGACATGCGGTATATATTCGCTACGTTAATGCTGATCACCAATTTATCCCTGGTAGCGCAGGCCCCGCTGTCGCGGGAATATGAGCTAAAGGCCATATTCCTGTACAATTTCGCCCAGTTTGTGGAATGGCCGCCCGCCGCCTTTTCAAACAACGAGGCGCCGCTGGTCATCGGCGTCATCGGGAAAAACCCATTTGGCGATCGGCTTAAGGACATCGTCTCG
>DASZWE010000031.1:0-4877 GCA_035546735.1 Puia sp. | reverse complement strand
CTGCCGATACAGATGTTTCCGGGACGACGCCTCTCCGCAGGAATTCGCGGATGGCTTCCCGGGCACAGAGGAACTGCCCGGTGAGATTGACGCCTAAAACATAGTTCCACTGCTCCAGGCTCATATCCTGGAAGGGGGAGTCCCTTTGCAGTCCGGCGTTATTGACCAGTATGTCCACCGTTCCGAATTCAGCAATGGTGTCGGCGAACATTTTTTTTACTTCGTCTTCCTTACTGACATCGCATTGGTAAATGATGCCCTTGTCGCCTGCGCTTTCGACCTCTTCCAATACGGCGCGCGCTGCTGCTTCCGTAGCCGCCACCGGATGATTGATCACGACCGTAGCCCCGGCTGCCGCCAGGGCTTTCGCTACGCCCGAGCCAATGCCCGAGCTTGCGCCCGTGACAATGGCGATCTGTCCTTGTAATTTTTTCTCCTTCATAACGGTAAGTTGAATTGCTTCAATTTACCGAATAATTCTCTTGTCGTTGGGCGCGCGGCTCTATTTAACAATAAAATTCCATTCTTCCGTGTCCGGCTCCCGGCCATAACGGATATTGTCCAGCGCATTCTTTAGCTGTGCGCCGATGCTTCCTGTGCTCCCTGCGCTGCCTGTGCCGGGGGTGGGGAGGGCATAATTTTTGCCGTCGATGCCGATGACCCCGATGGGTGAGATCACGGCGGCCGTACCGGCGCCAAAGGCTTCGCTGATGTTGCCTTTTTTGAAAGCTTCTTTTAATTCTTCCACGTCTACGGGCCGCTCCGCGGTGGGGATGCCCTTTCGCCGGGCGAGCTTCAGGAGACTGTCTCTTGTGACCCCATCCAGAATTGTGCGGGAATTGGCCTGCCCGGGTAAAGTAGTCCAATTCCCGCAAGGCAATGATGTCTGTCCTTCGGACGATCCGCCGTTGGCGGCTCTTTTAGAATCCGACAAGGGAGGCGTTACCAGCGTGCCGTCCAGGACGAAAAAGACGTTCATGGCGCCTGATTCTTCTATATGCCGGTGGGTGTCGGCGTCTGTCCACAATACCTGGTCATAACCTTCTTCTTTGGCTTTCTGTGTGGGATACATGGAGGCGCCGTAATTGCCGCCGCATTTTGCGTATCCCGTGCCGCCTCTTGCCGCCCGTACAAAATCCCTTTCCACCTTGACGCGGACGGGTTGCTGGAAATACTTCCCCGTGGGGCTGGCGACGATGGCAAAGCGGTAGGCGTCCGATACTTTGACCCTTAGCCGGGCTTCCGTGGCGATCATAAAAGGGCGGAGATAAAGGGCGCTGCCTTCTTCACCCGGCACCCAGTTCCTGTCCAGGCTCACGAGCTGGTGGAGGCCTTCTATAAATACTTCCCGGGGAACAACGGGCATGCACATGCGTTCGCAGGAGAGGCTCATCCGCTCGTAATGTTTGTCCGGGCGAAAGATATTGATGCTGCCATCATCCATCCTGAATGCCTTCATTCCTTCAAAGATGGTCTGTCCATAGTGCAGGGCCAGCGACACGGGGCTCAGCCGGAAGTCGCCAAAGGGAATGATCTGCGGGTCCTGCCACTGACCGTCTGCAAAGTCACAGATCAGCATGTGGTCTGTAAAGTACTTTCCGAATTCAAGGACTTCCCAGTCTACTTCATGAAGTCTGGATGGGTATGCCCGCTGGACGGGTATGTGTAATGAAGTCGTGGTTGCCATAAAGAAAGTTTTATTGTGCTACAAGTATTTCATTTGCTATTCGAACCGTGGCCTCTGCCAGGGCATCAAAGTCCTCCAGTCTGCTGCGGTGATTGGTGATGGCTACCCGGATGGCATATTTGCCTCTCAATACCGTATACGAGGGAAGTGCGATCCCTTCTTCGTGCAGCCGCATCAGGATCTCTTTATTGCAGGCATTCAAGGACTCCTCGCTCAGGTGGCCGGGATTCCATCTGTAACAGACGATGTTCATGGGCACATCGGCCAGCAGTTCCAGTTCCTTATGGTCCTTTACCCGATTTGCGAGATACTGCGCCTGGTGCAGGTTCTGACGGACCAGTTGTGCATATTCCTTTATGCCATGTTCCTTCAGCAGCATCCATACTTTCAGGGCCTTGAACCCACGGGACAGTTCCATGCCGTAGTTCGAGAGGGGGTCGGGTCCTGCCGATGCACCCCGCTCGTGGGCCATCAGGTAATTCACGGGGGTACTGAAAGCGGCGCGATGGGCGGCTGCATCCTTGATCAGGACACATCCCACCTCATAGTTCATGTAGAACCATTTGTGGTAGTCGAAGCTGAGGCTGTCGGCCAGTGGCAGGCCTTTCAGCTGATCCCTGTATTCGGGCAGAATATAGGGAATGGCGCCGAACGCTCCGTCGATGTGATACCATACTCCTTCCTCCCGGGCGATGGCTGCGAGCTCTTCGAGGTTGTCGATGGCTCCTGTGTTCACGGTGCCGGCATTGCCGATGATGCAAAAAGGGAGGAATCCTTTTTGTCTGTCTTCTTCTATCATGGTGCGCATTATGTCGGTACGCACCCGGTAGCTTGCGTCTGTTGGCACCTTGCGGAAATTGTCGCTGCCTACGCCTATGACTTCGACGCCTTTGATGGCGCAGCTATGTGTTTCGGCGGAACCGTATACTGTCAGCTGGCCTTGTACCGCCCGCAGACCTTTTTGTTTGATGGATGCATGAAAGTGGTTCCTTGCCACGACCATCGCGGTGATATTTGCTATGGAGGCTCCGCTGGTGAGAATGCCCGAGGCCGACCGGGGGAAACCAAATATGTCCTTGCTCCAGTCCAGCACCTGCTTTTCCACGTACATGGCGGAGTGGTCGCCGATGGCGACGTTGGCATTCATCCCGCTGGCCAGCATGTCCGACAGCATGCCGAAGGGTGTGCCGCCGCCCTGTACCCATCCCCAGAAGCGGGGGTGGATATTGTTGGTGTTATAGGGCAGCACGTTGTGAAGGAAGTCTTCATATACTTCTTCCGCCTGCTGCGGGGTGTGCGGGAGCGGTTGCTGCAAGTGGGTCTTTATCTCCCGGGGGATATTCTCCCAGGCTTTTCTATCCTTTGACGTGCGGAGATATTCCATCATATCGTCTACCATACGATGCCCGAGCAGACGCAATGCCTCCCAGTCAGCAGGATCCAGACTGTATTCCATAAGCTGATCATTTTTTTTCGATTTTTCCAGGACCCGGAATAGCCGGGCCGGTTTTTATAATTTCCGGATGTTGGGAATTATGCTTCAAAATTCTTCCATAAATATGAATTAAAACAGATGCAGTTTTATTAATTTTGACTAGATCAGATTTGTGGGGACGCCACTGCGTGGGTCAAAGCCACTGACGGGGCGGGTCGGATAACAACGTATTTATGAAGAAAAAATTCAACGACCAGGACCATCTCTATCTGCAGGTAGCGGATGGGCTGGAGAAGATGATCGGGGAGGAAACGCTCAAGATAGGGGATAAGCTTCCTTCCGTGCGGGTGCTGAGCGAAGAGTATGGGATCAGCATGGGTACTGCCTTTCAGGCTTATTATCATCTGGAAGGCAAGGGGCTTATCGAGTCGCGGCCTAAGTCAGGGTATTATGTGCGATTCAACTTTCGAAGAATGCCGGGATTGCCCAGGGTATCGGAGCCGGAGCCGGTGACGGTCGAGGTAAGCGTGCAGGAAATGATCGCTACTGTGTTCAACGACATCACGGCGGAAGACCTTATCAATTTTTCCATCGCCGCTCCGCCGATGAGTTTGCTGCCTGCGGCCCGGCTGAATAAATCCCTTGTCCATGCCATGCGTACGGCCCGGCATCATGGGATACAATACGAGCATATACAGGGCAACAAGGAGCTGCGTCGTCAGCTGGTGAAGCTGGCTTTCAACTGGGGCGGTAAATTATCGGAGAATGACATTGTCGTCACGGCGGGCTGTATGGAGGCGCTTGTCATGTGTTTGAAGGCTGTTACGCAACCGGGTGATACGGTGGCCATCGAGAATCCTACTTATTTCGGGATCTTCCAGGTGATCGAGAGTTTGGGGTTGAAGGTGCTGGAGCTGCCCTCCGACCCTACGACGGGCGTGCCTCCTTCTGTGCTGGAGAAGCTTATGGAGAAATTCCCTATAAAGGCGTGTTTGCTGGTGCCCAATTTCAGCAACCCCCTGGGCGCCTGTATGCCTGATAAGAACAAGCAGGCTCTGGTGGAGCTGCTGACTGCCCATCGGGTGCCGCTGATAGAGGATGACATCTATGGAGAGCTTTACTTTGGACGACATCGCCCCAAGACCTGCAAGACCTTCGATAAGGATGGGTGGGTATTGCATTGCAGCTCGTTGTCGAAATCGCTGGCTCCCGGCTATCGTATCGGGTGGGCTATACCCGGCAGGTTTACGGAGCTGGTGCTGCGGCATAAGATGATGCATACGGTGACGGGTGTTACGATCACGCAGCAGGCTATAGCCCATTTTTTAAGCATCGGAAGGTATGAGTATCATTTGAAGAAGTTGCGCAAGGCGTTGCATACGCAGAGTCTGCGTTATCTGCAGGGGATCATGCAGTATTTTCCGGAGGGGGTCAAGGTGTCCCGGCCGCAGGGTGGGTTTGTGCTGTGGGTGGAGCTGGATAAAAAGCTGAATGCATATATGCTGTACCGGGAGGCTTTGAAGCATCATATTTCGGTGGCGCCGGGGCAGCTTTTTTCCATGCAGGGGAGGTTTGCGAATTGTTTGCGTATCAGCTATGCGCGGCCATGGGATGAGGATGTGGAGCAGGGGATAAAGGTGTTGGGGGAGCTGATAAGGAAGATGATATAATGTATAATGAAATTAAATGCGGATGATGGATCAGCCTACAAATGACCGGCCCGATGCCCGTCGCGACAATAAAGCCGGGGTCTTT
>DASZWE010000030.1:0-5824 GCA_035546735.1 Puia sp. | reverse complement strand
GAAAGACCCAGGTAATTGTTGGCGCAGAAATTCAATACCTTCTTGTTACCTACCATGATCTCCGCCCCCTGGGCACTGGTAATGATCCGTTCGGATTTGAAAAGACCGGAAGCTTTGATCTCTTCCAGCTCGGCGGCAATGCGTTTAACAAAGGAAGAATTCATAAGAGAGTTTTTTTTAAGACGCCAAAGGTAAGTAGTTGAGTCTTCATCGGTTGTACAACTAAGGGTATTTTTTCCGGAATTGTAACAAATTAATATCTACCTTCGTCTTATTATTGGCCCGACCCTCGTCAGGCCGATAAACGCAAGAGCATGAAGACCAAAACCTACATAAGAATTCTCCTGGTGGTCCTGGTAGCTTCTACCAGCCTCATTCTCTTTTCTTATTCCCGTAAGAAGGTGGATACCAACGTCGAACGCAGCACCGAATGCGGCGGCAAGGGCTGCGAACAAAAGACCCAGTCCGACTTCATCCTTTGGGAATCACTTACCCGTAACTTGTTGTCAGCCAGAGGGTAATAATTCTTCCTCACCACTGTAACAATTTCCTTCCCCCGTTCGTACTACCACGAATGAGGCAGAACTGGCCGGAGGCTCGTAGTCCGAAGGACAAATACAACCGAGAGACGAGCACAGCTCGGCCGAAGGTTGCGGGCGTAGCCCTCTTTCCAAAAAACGGGTTAAATTTCCAGGGAGGCCCGTTTTTTGGACATTAATTTTACCTTTCCCGATAGCGGCTGTTTATGACTGAGAAAGAATTCAATGAATGTGTCACCAATTACGCGGACAATGTCTATAGGTTCATCCTAAAGAATCTCCGTCATGAAGAGGACGCCCGGGATGTCGTACAGACCGCCTTCGAAAAGCTTTGGAAATGCCGGGAAGAAGTGCAGGCCGTAAAAAGTAAATCCTATCTTTTTACCATCGCCTACCACCAGATGATCGATCATATCCGGAAAGCGAAAAGGATACAGCTTCGGGACGAGTTCAGGGAAGAGGCGGGAGTGGAGAGATCCTCCCCCGCGCAGGATCTGAAAAAAGTATTGGAAAAAGCGCTGGCCCGGCTGAACGAGACACAGCGCTCCCTGGTGCTGCTGAAGGACTATGAAGGCTATTCGTATGAGGACATCGGGCAGATCACAGGACTGAATGAAAGCCAGGTCAAAGTGTACCTGCATCGGGCCCGTATCCAACTGAAAAATTATTTGGTCAGCCTGGAAAACCTAATATAAACTTCATGATCACACGTAATAATTATGAGGAGTATTTCCTGCTGTACGTAGACAATGAATTGTCCCCGGCAGACAGAGAAGCCGTGGAAAGATTCGTCGGCGAACATCCCGATCTGAAGGAAGAATGGGAGCTGCTCCGGCAATGCAGGATCGATCCCGGTGAAATGCCCTCTTTCTCCGGGAAGGAGGATCTGTTCCGGTCCGAAGCGCCCATCCACACCGGTAATTACGAGGAATGGCTCCTTTCATACATCGACAACGAGCTGGACGCCCCATCCCGCCAGGCCGTCATCGACTTCATCCGCCGGCATCCCGAAAAGAACGTCCTGCTGCAGCAGCTGCAACGGACAGTCAGCACCCCTGATCCGGGTATCGTATTCCCCAATAAAGAGCTGCTCTATCGCAGGGAGGAAAAGCCCGCACGCCTGCGCCGGATGATCGGACTCCCCTTTGCCGGGATCGCAGCCGCAGCATTGATATTGGGTGCTGTCGGTCTGCTTGTCTTTCATCCCTTCCAAACAGATCACCCCGTGGTATCCGCCCCCTCCAACACGGGATCAGCCACCCAGTCCGGCCCTCCGGCGCCTGTTTTGGTAAAAACAGCGCCGCCCTCCACCGAAAAAAAACGCGCCACTCCTGTAACTCCACGGACGGTTGATCCGTACTACCTTACGAAGAAGGGCAACGGACAGCAAAAAGCTTCCACCACCCGGACGGGAGACGAGACGACAGCTCCGGCACTGGCACTGACCGGCCCGGTCAGACCCGTAAAGGTCGACCCGGTCAGACCCGCCCAAACCGCCGGCGCCGACCCCGGTCATGTTCTGGTAGCCATGATTCCTAAGACCATCGATAGGAACCCAAAGATACCCGTGACAATGGCCGCGGCCGGAGATCAGACACAGCACGACGCATCAGGTAATATGAACGCATCATTTGCCACCCAGGCGCTGCTAAGTCAGACCAGCTACCCGGATGACGACTCCCCGGAAGAGGCAACAGCTTCCCCAAGAAAAAATAAATTGCGGGGCATCTTCCGGAAGGTGACCAGGGTCCTGGAAAAACCTGCCGCCCGCGAAGATGATGACAACAAAATGGTCACCATCGGAGGCTTTCAATTTGCATTAAAATAAAATTACGTTAAACGAAAAATGTATGAGGCGACTCTTGTCACTAGCAGGATTGTGCCTGGCCCTGACCAGCCACGCACAGAGCGATACCACCGGAAAAGGAACAACGCAGGATACTATCCGTGTCGGGAACCTGATCATCGTTAAAAATGGAAAGTTCGATAAAGAAGATAGCAATACCGTGCATGTCTATCACCAGCGCCACCGGCGCAACCCTTCCAATCTCACCACCAACTGGTTCATATTCGACCTGGGGTTTGCTAACTATAATGACCAAACGAACTACGCCTCGGCGTCCACCCAGCAGTTTGCTCCCGGCGCCGACAAGGACTGGTTTCGCCTCCGCACGGGAAAATCCGTCGATGTCAATATCTGGGTGTTCATGCAACGGCTTAATATCATCAAGCACGTGGTCAACCTGAAATATGGACTGGGCATCGAGCTGAATAACTACCGGTATGAGGAAAATATTAAATTCAGGAAGAACCCTACCGAGGTCTTCATGGATACGATCAATTACAGCAAAAACAAATTGGCCGCAGATTATGCCACTGTCCCAATTATGCTTAATTTTAACTTTACACCGCACGGGAGACATGATTTCGGGTTGAGCATAGGCGCCAGTGTCGGCTACAAGTACTCTTCCCGGCAGAAATTCAAGAGTTCCGCCACGGGAAAATATAAGACATACGACGATTTCGATATGGACCCCTGGAAAATATCCTATGTTGGGGAACTACAGCTGGGGTTGCTGAGCCTGTACGGTTCTTTTACCACCAAAAGCATGTTCCAGAAAGGATTGGACCAGCGTCCTTATACCATCGGCTTGCGATTCGGCAACTGGTAGACAAGTCAGGCCGTCGCCAGCAGGCAGGCCAGTCAAAATGAGCTGAGAATTCTTTTAGAGTTCTCATGTGTAGTAGTAACCGGCGCTATTCCTGGCGCCGGTTTTTTTATTTGCCCCCGCCATTCTCACCATTTCCGCCATCCCCTTTCCCACGGTCCCCGACCCTCCCACTTCCCATTTTGTTAAAATTTCCCACATTAGAAATAAACCAAATGTCCGACCCGTTGTCCAAGGGTTAAATCGTCCGAAAATGTCTATCCGTAACATCCTCCTTGGAAGCTTGTTCTTCATCACCCTCTGCGCCTTCAGGGATTCCAGGTATCCGGCAGACGGCTCACACGGCCTCACCGCCCACAAAAGACGCTTTCATCCCGACCCCGAAGGGGATGTCTACATACTGATCATCAAAAGCAATTATGAGCTGCAGGTCTACGATCAGCAGGGCTGGTACGCCACCTATCCCGCCGTCTTTGGCAACAAATCCCTGGAAGACAAAATGATGCAGGGAGACAGGAAAACGCCGGAAGGCACTTATCATATTATTGCAAAACGCCCGCATGAAAAATGGGACAAGATCATGGACCTGGATTACCCTACCGCCGCCGACCTGGCCAAATTCAGGGAAAGAAAAGCACAAGGGCTGATCCCTAAGAACGCCACCCCGGGCAACGGCATCGCCATTCATGGCACCTGGCCCCATGACGATATTACGGTAGACAATTACCAGAACTGGACGAATGGCTGTATCTCCCTGAAATGTGAAGATATGGATGAACTGTACAGCATCTGCCCCATCGGGACAAAAGTGATCATCCGGCATTGACAGGCACCGCCAATGGACAGGCCCGGCCAATGATTATAGCCTGCCCGACTTGATCTCTTCCACCACAGCAGGGTCCAGCAGGGTAGTGGTATCCCCTAAATTACTGGTTTCACCTTCCGCTATTTTACGCAGGATCCTCCGCATGATCTTACCGCTGCGGGTCTTGGGAAGACCGCTGACCAGCTGTATCTTATCCGGCTTGGCAATAGGGCCGATGATACGGGCTACGGTCTGTATGACGGCCTGACGGACACGCGCCGGGTCGCTCTTGTCCCCATTGAAAATGACAAAGGCATAGATACCCTGTCCCTTGATATCGTGCGGATAGCCGACCACGGCGCTTTCCACCACACCCGTATGCATGTTGATGGCATTTTCCACTTCAGCCGTCCCGATACGATGACCGCTGACATTCAATACATCATCCACCCGTCCGGTGATGCGGTAGTTGCCCTCGGCGTCCCGGAGCGCCCCGTCTCCCGTAAAGTAAAGACCGGGATAGGTAGCAAAATAGGTCTGCCGGCACCGCTCATGATCGCCATAGGTGGTACGCAGGATGGAAGGCCAGGGGAATTTTATACAGAGATTGCCGGAGACAGGCTCACCGGTCTTCCCGGCCCCATGCCAGACCCCATCCCTGGCCGCATCTCCACCGGGTATGGGCGCCCCCTTTTCATCCACCAGCAACGGCTGCACCCCCGGCAGCGGCAAGGTCGCATGCGCCGGCTTATGAGGGGTGATCCCGGCCAGATTGGAGATAAGGATACCCGCCGTCTCCGTCTGCCACCAGGTGTCGACGATAGGGCAGCGCCCCTTGCCGATATTGTCATGATACCAATGCCAGGCCTCCTCATTGATGGGCTCGCCCACCGTACCCAGCACCTTCAGGGAACGGAGATCCTTGCTCTTCACATAGTCCAGGCCAAAACCCATCAGGCTGCGGATGGCCGTGGGCGCGGTATAAAGGATATTCACCTTGAACTTGTCGACAATATCCCAAAACCTTCCGGCATCAGGATACGTAGGAATTCCCTCGAACATCAGCGTGGTGGCGCCGGCGCTCAACGGTCCATAAACGATATAGCTGTGTCCCGTGATCCAGCCAATATCGGCCGTACAGAAATAGATATCGCCAGGCTGATATTGGAATACATTGACAAAAGAATAATTGGTATAAACCATATATCCCCCGCAGGTATGGACAACGCCCTTAGGCTTACCCGTAGATCCGGAAGTATACAGGATGAACAGCATGTCCTCGGCATCCATCGTCTCGGCCGGGCATGAGGGATTCCCCTGGGTCTCTACTTTTTTGATCTCATCTTCCCACCAGGTGTCCCTTCCCTTGATCATGCTCACAGGCACACGCGTACGGGTCAGCACGATCACTTTTTTTACGGAAGGACATTGTACCAGCGCGTCGTCGATGACGGACTTCAGCGGTATCTGCTTGTTCCCCCGATGAGCCCCATCCGAAGTGATCACCAGGTTGCACTGGGCGTCCTGAATCCTGTCCGCAATGCTCTGAGCCGAAAATCCACCGAATACCACCGAATGGATAGCCCCGATGCGCGCACAGGCCAGCACGGCAATGGCCAGCTCGGGAACCATGGGCATATAGATACAGACCCGGTCCCCTTTCTTCGCGCCGTTGTTCTTCAATACCTGCGCAAACTGGCAGACCTTGAAATGCAGCTCCTTGTAGGACAATATGCGATAGTCCTCGTCCGGATCGTTTGGCTCCCAGATGATGGCAGGCTGATCGCCTCTTTCGGCCAGATGCCTGTCCA
>DASZWE010000029.1:0-3440 GCA_035546735.1 Puia sp. | reverse complement strand
ATCAGAGTTAGCACGGCCAGCGACCAGCTCAATTCCCCAAAAGAAGGTTTGTCGAAGCTCCGGGAGATAAGCAAAAAAATGAATACGCCCAGGAACTGATTGCCCAGCACCTGAAGGGTATTAGCTGAAATATTTCGTATCAGTCTGCTTCTATCACTGTCATTTGCCACGACTGTGCTTCTTTAAATTAAAATTCCTGGAAATATTGAACCCAAAATAAATATCTCCATTCCCCCACGTCCCCGTGGTTTGCGTGAGGTATTGTGTCTCCAGCATGCTCTGTGAATTGCTGAACACCAGCTGGAACACGTGCCCGCCCGTCTCGATATCCCATCCCAGGGAGAAGGAGTTATGCGTCGTGGTGGACACCACCTGGTTGGAAGGCAGATAATCATATTCTGCATTGATGCTCATCCTGTTCGTGATCTTGTAACGACCGCCCAAACCCAACGCAAATACATCGTTCTTATCACTTACCGTAGGCACCAGGTTGTAGTGCAGATAGGTGGGAGTTACTTCCAGAGAAAGTCTCCGGCTGAACTTGCGGGCTATCAGCAATTGGGCTGTATAGGCCGTTCGGAGATTAGCCGTCAGGTAATCCTTGCCCGTTATATGCTGTGTATAATTGGTAATGGTTCCCAGCAGGCTCACCGTTACGGGCATTTGCCTGCCCTCTGTCTGTCTGAGCAGCTTGTATTTTAGAAAACCATCAAAGGTCTTCAAATAAGAGCTTCGCCCGATGCCCACATTCAGCCGGTCCGTAATACCATAGTCAAGCCCCAGCCGCAACGTGGCATTATCCAGTCCGAATAAATTATAAGCGCCGCTGTTCAGCTGGCCAAACCGGTGCTGGATGACAAAGGATAAAGCCCCGGCCGCCGTGGACTCCACCGTCTGCATATTGATGACATGGCCGGCCTTGAAAGTGCCTGTGACGTATCCCTTATGTGTATCCAGCGAGTCGTTCAGCATATTCAAAAGCGTGCTGTCCTGCGCCTGTGTTCGGCAAAAAAGGACCACACCTAAAAAAATAGAAATTAATTTTCGCATAGTATTTATTTGTTGGTAGAACATTCTATTTTGACATTCACACGCATATCCTGCGCGATCTTATCCCTGACCAGTGAAGGGATGGAGATATTGTAATCTTCCGGCTTCATCTTGAATTCCGCCAGCCCCAGCAGCTTCCCGCCTTTTATTTCTATGGTAGCGGGCGTTTCCAGAGCGCGGGTAACTCCGTGCAGGGTCAGGTTCCCTTTTACCATTACCTTGTATACCCCGTCCTTGCTCAGGTTCACATCACCCGTAAAAGAGCCGCTGAACGTAGCCTTGGGATATTTGTCGCTTTCCACATAGTTCTCGGAAAAGTGCTCCTGCATAAGCTCTTTAGTAAAGACGAACCCTCTAAGCAACAGGCTGAAGGCAATATTCTTTTTGCCGGCGTCGATGGCGGCAAATACCTGGTTGTTCTCCGCCCGGATATCTTCCAGCGGGGTCTTCGAATAAAATCCGATAAAGCCTGTACGGGTCGTGTATACCTGGCTATGCGCGCTGCTGTGGAACAGTATCAGCAGCGCCGCTGCGGAAAGGATATGCTTTATGTTGGTCGATTGCATGGCTTCGTTTTAAAGGTGATTAATTGTTGATAGCTCCCTGATTCACCCAGGCTGCGATGGTGTTCATCTCGCAGGCAGGCAATGCCGGCTTTCCATAAGGCATGGGGTTATAGCCGGGAGCGTGTGTTACATTCCCTTTCAGATAGCCATTGTCCGCATACACCTTCAGGTTGACATACGAGGCCAGGTTGATCCCGCCGCTGCCGGCCGTGCTGCCATTGCCATGACAGGGATAACAGTTTTCCACCAGGATGGGCACGACCTGGTTCTGATAGCTGACATTCGTAGTGTCACAAGGAGTGGGCGGCGCTAACTTGTCTTCGCTTTGTTTCGAGCATCCCATGGATGCCGCAAGTATGCCTGTCGAAAAGATCAATAATAAGGGCAAGAGTCTACGCATATCTATCTCATTTTATTTTCTACTATTTTTCTACGACACAGTCAGATAAGGTTACATCCATGACCAGCCAGCCGGTACACCGGCCCTTGATCGTCACTTTATCTCCCGGCTTGGGATGGGGTTCCGGGATCTTCTCACCGGTGAACAGTTGGCAGTTGATGCCGCCTCCGCTGCCTGCATCCGTGGCAAGTATCCACACCTCCGACGGACCGTTACGTTGTATCTGCAACAGGCTGCCGCTCACTTCCAGCACTTTCCCCAGGTACTTTCCGTCACATGCTTTTTCGTTGCTGGCATATTGCGCATAGAGAGAATCAGCTTCTATCCTGACATTAGCTCTTTCTCCGGCCGCGCTTTCATGAGGTTTTTGAAACAGATAATATCCCCAGGCAGCTCCTATCAGGAGAAGAAAAAGGATCCCTAACCAAAAAAACTTTCTTTTTTTCAGCATAACTATTAGAACATTAAAGTTGAGTCGTTACCAGATCCTGCGCGTAATGCCTATGTTCAGGCCTGCGCTCATAATGGATAGCTTACCCGTACCGATGCCGGACATCGGCACTCTTACATACGGCTCCAGCCTTAAATTACCTATTCTTCCAAGTCGTTGCTCGTATCCTACACTGAGATTTAGGTTCGCTGACCAACTATTATGGGAAGGTTTTTTATTCCATTCTTCCGACCATGTGGCTCCGTTCAAATACCCGGAACAATCATATTTTTCCTTGGACATATAATATGCCGATACACCCGCCGTAGCAAACCACTTCATTTTCTCGCCCGTTGAAAGATTGTATCGTACATCGACGGGGAACTCCCACATATTGCAGACGCCGTCTACCTTCAATTGATCGACATACTTCAGGATATAGGCGTTGGTCTTATCGAAATATTCACCATCCGTATAATAATTCTTTTTGCTGTAGTACGCCCCCGACTCGATGGACCACCGGCTGTTAAAGCTATATCCCAGCAGCAATCCAAACCGGGCCCCGACATTTTTTACGGACTGCCATTTGATGGTGCTCAGATCCGGGGACCCAAGAATACCTGCGTAAAAAGATGGTGTTGGTTTTTGCAGCTTGATATTATTATCCTTTTTCGCATTATCTTTTGCCTGGCCGACGGCATTGGATTTGACAGGAATATTATTAGCGGATACATTTCCCCGCATTTTTGTATTTGCCCGCTGCATAGTATTGCCTGCCAGATGCAGTCCTTCTTCATCCTGCCCACTCCTCAGGTTCCCCCGGCTGGCATTCCCGTCCATGATATACTCACCCGTCAGGCCACCTGCCTGTCCGGTTTGTTCAGTTGTCTTTCCAGGGACATTATCTCCCCTAAGCCCTCTGTTGTGTCCTGCTTGTCCCCCTACCTCTCCCCCTGCATGACCGCCTCTTCCCCCAACATGCCCGCCTGTCTCT
>DASZWE010000028.1:0-5107 GCA_035546735.1 Puia sp. | reverse complement strand
GGCGGCGCCGATAGGGTCGTACATACGGGAGCCTCCTGACGCGGGGGAGCAGAACGGGCCGGGGATTCGGTGCGAACAGGACGTTCGATCCTCGTGACGGGTACTGCTACGCGGGCTGACGTTGGTGCCGGGACCAGTGTGGGTTCGACTTCCGGCGGAGCGGGCACCGGGTGCGCGATGGCTGCCCGGTTGATCCTTTTGACAAGGGGCCGCCCACCGAGAATAAAACAAGCAAGCAGGATAAAGCCACCCCTTAGATGGAGCGTGCTATACTCCGTAAAAGGGGTATTGATATTTGCGTGGATACCAAAGGAATCGATGCCATTGCGTACTTCCCGGGGCAGAAATCCCTCCACGAATTGATAGAGCAGCGCCCCGGCCGCCATCCAACAGGCCAGGATAAAAACGCCTCCCCAGATGCTGCTCAATCCACCTCCCTCATTTCCCGTCTGCCGGGCGGGTACCATCGAATAAAAAAGCGAGAAAAGCACTGCCACCGGCAGGGGATCTATCAGCGGTAATGCCACGGGTATATCCAGGAATACAACCATCAGGCTTATACCTCCCAGACTGGGCATCCAGGGGCAAAGGACGGATACCAGGTATCTATCCAATAACATTGATATTGCCAATAATAGCAATACAATAAGGAAGGGCCGGGCTCGGCCATGGTCGGCTGGCATGTACAATTGGTTTAAAAATTTTGGCATCTGATGTCTGGCCATCGGCCAACAAACCAAAGGTTTGTTCTGAGTAGAGATTGGATCGATAGCTATTTCAGGGGATCTTGGAGGGAATCCGGATAATAACGGTGGAAGTCAGCGTATCCGTATAAACGAATTGCCAAAATACCGTTAAAGTCCCCCGTATGCACGGTTATGGGCGAATTCGACACGCCTGTTGCCGAAAATGCACGTTTGTAAAATAAGACTGCCATATATATGTATTGTCGCTAACTTGATCAGGATTAGGGCTTTTGTTGTCATAATTATTTAGGTATATGATATGACAATTTCGACAAAGGTTAAGACTCGAAAACATAGGTTTGAATAATTTGCTTTGTTCAAGACTTTACTTTAGCGGTAAGTCTTTTCTGAAGGGAGCTCTCTCTCTTTAGACCATCATGCCAGAGAGGCCGTCCAGGTAATTTTTTTTACAGGTCGGCCTCTTGCTTTTTACGGACCGGAGGTTCGTAGTCCGGAACCGCAAGGTTCCGACCGAGGAGGAGCGTGTCGAAGCAGCTCCGACGAAGGCCTCAAACATTATTTACTATTTTCGTCGGATGAGGACCCCTTCTTTGCGAAAAAGAGCGCTGATAGCCGCCATCGCTACACTGGTGCTGTTCTTTATCTTTAAGCAGCTCTATCCATTCGCCTCCTTTTTTCAGGACAGCTATACCTATCTCGATGTTGCTGCAAACAGAGACGCTATCAGCTACCGGCCCGTCGGGTATTCCTGGTTCCTTATCCTGGTTCATTTTATCAGCTCCTCCGATACGTTGCTGGTTTTTATCCAATACTTCATTTTGCAGCTGGCGGGATGGTATATCTACCTCTCCGTCGAGCTGTTGTATAGCCCCCGGAGGGTGGTGGGGGGTATCCTGTTCATTTTTCTCCTGTTCAATCCTCTCAGCCTGTATCTGGCTAATGCCGTATCCAGCGACGCCCTGTTCACGGGGCTGAGCCTTGTCTGGCTGACGGAATTGCTATGGCTTATGCACAGCCCGTCCCGGGGACGTCTGGTGCGGCAGGTGGTGTTACTGGTGATAATATTTTACATCAGATACAACGCCCTGTGTTATCCTGTCATTGCCGTGGCTGCCTTTTTATTCACCCGTAAGGGGATAGGGTTTAAGATCGTCGGTATCGCATCCAGTGTCCTGACGTTGGTGTTGGGCGCCATGATCGTGGGACAGCTGACGAAGGAGGAGACAGGCGTGCGGGTCTTTTCCGCCTTCAGCGGGTGGCAGATGGCCAACAATGCCCTCTATGTTTATCCTTATATCAGGATGGAGAGGGATCGTCTGCCTTCCCCGGAATGCCGGGAGCTGGACAGCCTGGTCGCTGCATATTTTGATGCATCGGGCCCGTCCCGCCGGGGGCATCAGCCTGTGGATACCTGGTATATGTGGAATCCCGGCAGCCCATTGAAGGGGTATATGTTCTTGCGTCAGCGACGGGACCAT
Organism: Puia sp.; assembly: GCA_035546735.1. Lineage (GTDB taxonomy): Bacteria > Bacteroidota > Bacteroidia > Chitinophagales > Chitinophagaceae > Puia. The sequence continues at coordinate 2,922 of DASZWE010000028.1, read as the reverse complement.
ATCGCTTATTTTACTGCCTGGAACAGGGTGGGGCCTGTGTTCTCCCAATATGGGTTTTACCTGTTGCGCCATCATCCGCTGGTATTCAGCCGGGAGTATGTCTGGCCCAGCGCCCGCCTGTTCTTTTATCCGCCGATGGAAGTGTTCGGCCAATACAACGAGGGTGCGGGTGTGGTGGATCCGCTGGCCATGGAATGGTTCCACCTGAAGAGCACGCGGGTGTGGGCAAGATCCTTTACGGCGCAGGGTGTTATTTTGGGATGGGCGCCTGCTCTTTACCTGATATTGAATATGGCTTTTGTGGTGGCGGCTTTACTCTTGCTGCTGAAATACAGAAAGGGGGAGTTCCGGGCAGCCATGGTGCTGACCGGCGTCTATTTTGTGGTGAATGCCGCCTTTTGCATCGTCTCTACACCCAATGTGCTACGCTACCAGGCGGGGCCTTTGATCTGGCTTTTTGTTTTTACCATACTGGCCTATCATCGCCTGTTCAGCTCGTGGAATCCCGTACCTGTAGCTCGGAGGGAATAACGAGGACGTTCTGTGCGGCATCGGCGCTCTTATTGCCCAGGGCTTTGAATAAAAGGGTTGCGGCTGCGCGGCCCATTTCAAAGGCGGGCTGTGTGATGGTGGTGAGAGAGGGGTTTAGCAGGGAGGCTGTGACGAGGTTGGAGAATCCCACGACCCTGACATCGCCGGGGATGTTCAGACCCAGCTCGCGGCAGGCCTGGTAGACCTGTACGGCCAGCTTTTCCACGGAGGCGATGATGCCGTCGGGACGGTCTTTTTTGCCCAGCATCTTTTTTAGCAGGTGTACGTTGTCATCCGCCTGGTGCGTGCAGGGGATAATATCCGCCGGGTTGAATTTTATTCCTCTCTCTTCCAGAGCGTGCTTATATCCTTCTATGCGTTCATGGCTGATGGAAAGGTTTTCGGAGATGGTGAGGAAGGCGATGTTCCGACAGCCGCAGCGTATGAGGTGATCGGAGGCTTTGTAGGCGCTGTTGCGATCGTCCGTCACCACTTTGGCCGTGTCCAGCTCTTCACATACCCTGTCGAAGAATACCACGGGAACACCTTTCTCCTGCAATTCCAGGATAGAAGCGGGGTCGGTGGTCTCCGAGCAGGAGGAGATAAGGATGCCGTCGGCCCGCCCTCCCAGCATCTCGTGGAGAATGGCCTGTTCCTTGAGTGCGCGTTCGTGTGTAAGACATACCAGGACATGGTAGCCTTTGTCCTGTGCGATGGCTTCGATGCCGTCGATGGCCTGGGAGAAGAAGCTATCGGCCACTTCAGGAAGCACGACGGCGATGGTCTTGCTTTTTTTCCTGCGAAGGCTGCTGGCGTAAGGGTTGGGTGTATAGTTAAGCGCTGCCGCCTTTTCCAGCACTCTTTTTTTTGTCGACTGGCTGATCTCATGGCTGTCTGCCAGCGCCTTGGAGACGGTGGCTGCGGACAGCTGTAATTCACGGGCTAATATGCGAATCGTTACGTTCCCCATAGTGGTGATCGGTCCGGGCGAGTCCGGGTGTGATTACGAAAACGGTTAAGTAAATAAAGATAGGTTCTTATTCGTACAATCGTCAAAAGTTTATCATATTTACTGTGATTAAAAACCTGCATGCCATGAGTGTAACGAATATTCCAGAAAATAATCCTCTCTCCTCGCTGGATGTCTGGGAAGACGACCTGTTACAAAGATATCCTGATCCTGAGACCATTGCAAAGGAAAAAAGTAAAGACGAATACCGCAATTACGAAGCTCCCGCCCGGGACTCCGTCCGTGAGTTCTACCGGTTGAACCATACCTATCAGACATATGATTTCGTACAGCAAAAGAAGGCGGAGTTCCTGAAGTTCGATAGGAAGGAGATGTCCGTGTGGGGAGCTTTCGACTTTTTAAACCAGCTGGTGGATGATTCGGATCCCGATACCGACCTGGATCAGTTCCAGCATTTATTACAAACCTCCGAAGCTATCCGTGCCGACGGTCATCCCGACTGGATGGTGGTGGCCGGCCTGTTCCACGATATGGGCAAGGTGCTGTGTCTGTTCGATGAGCCGCAATGGGCCGTGGTGGGGGATACTTTCCCCGTAGGCTGCGCCTATAGCGATAAGATCGTGTATCCGGAATTCTTTGTGAACAATCCGGACTATAATCATGAAGTGTACAGTACGAAATATGGCGTGTATTCACATGGGTGCGGACTTCGGAATGTAGACCTGTCCTGGGGACACGATGAATACGTTTATCAAATGATGAAGGATCATCTGCCTGAGCCGGCTTTGTACATGCTGCGTTATCACTCCTTCTATTCCCAGCACCGGGAAGGTGCCTACGATCATCTGCTGGATGATCATGACAGGGAGATGTTCCGTTGGGTGAAGCTGTTCAATCCATATGACCTTTATTCCAAGAACCCGACACCGCCAAATTGGAACGAGCTACGTCCTTATTATGAAGACTTAGTGGCCAAGTACCTGCCGGCTACGTTGAGATTCTGATATTGTATTTTTGTCAAGTTTGTTATGTGGGCCCTTCGGGGCCTCATTTTTTTTTCTTCTCTTTCTCCAGGAACTCTTCCAGGTCATCCAGCTTCTTAGTCCAGAACTCTCTATACCTGTCTGTCCAGTCTGACACCTGCTTTAGCTTTTTCAGATCGGCCTGGCAAAAGCGTTCCCGTCCTTCTTTACGGATGACCAGCAGTCCACATTCCGTCAATATACGAACGTGCCGGGATATGGCCGGACGGCTGATATCGAAGTTATCGGCTACTGCATTTACATTAAGGGGCTGCCGGGCCAGCAGCTGGATGATCTCCCTGCGGGTGGGGTCGGCGATGGCCTGAAAAACATCTCTTCTCATAGTCACACTTTTATGTAACATTTTGGTTACAAAAATAGGTCGCCAGGCGGACACAA
>DASZWE010000027.1:0-18785 GCA_035546735.1 Puia sp. | reverse complement strand
GGCCCCTTTTTATTGTATCGTCAGAAGGCTTTCTTTTCTTTTGCCTGTTGCATCGGGTTGTTGGATTGTGGAATGCTACGCAGCAGCTGTTGTTTGGCCTTGAAGACCTGGAACTTGCTTTCCGTCTGAACGGTGGGCCAGCTGTTGTTGCTCTCGTCGATGTCGGCTGTCTCGCGATTGGGATCCAGCTTTATGCTTTTTACTTCCTTGTCCTTTATGAATACTTTCGTCAGGTGGTTCTCGTTCTTGCGCCATACCTGGGCGGGGATACGTTCTATCTCCCTGGTGCCGTCGGTGTAGGTCCACTCGATGATAATGGGCATTACCATTCCGCCTTTGTTGCTGAACTGCAGCTCATAGAACTGTTTGGAACGGAAGAGCTGTTTGGTGGAGTCGTCCATGGGCTGATCATACTGTACGACGTGCTGTGCGTATTTTGTCGTATCGTAAGGGATGATACCCCGGGAATATTTCCAGTAAAAATCATGCAGGGAGGTGTCGCCGTCCACGGCAAAATGGATATTTTTATCGTTGCGGTTCCTTTCCTTGGAAACGTCCTGGGGGAATTTTCCGTCGGGCATGGGTTTGTCGATGCTCTTCATGATCGTGGTATCGTGTTTTGCAACGGGATGGTCCACATCGGGTATGAAATGTTTTACGCTGTCGATGGAGATATCCACGGGGTCGATGCCATAGAACCAGCCACGCCAGAACCAGTCGAGATTTTCGGCGCTGGCGTCATTCATCGTTCTGAACAGGTCGGCGGGCGTGGGGTGTTTAAAGGCCCATCGGCGGGCATATTCCTTAAAGGCGTAGTCGAACAGATCGCGACCCATGATCGTCTCGCGCAGTATATTAAGACCGGTGGCGGGCTTCGTATAGGCGTTGGGACCGAAGTTGACGATGTTCTCGGAATTGGTCATGATGGGCTCCAGCTGCTCTTTTGGAAGCTTCATGTAATCCACGATGGCCCAGGCGGGACCTTTGCCGCGGACGGGGAATTTGTTATCCCATAGCTCTTCGGTGAGATATTCCACAAAGGAGTTCAGGCCTTCATCCATCCAGGACCACTGACGCTCGTCGCTGTTGATGATCATGGGGAAGAAGTTGTGTCCCACTTCATGAATGATAACGCCCAGCATGCCATATTTGGTGGCTTCGCTGTAGGTGCCGTCTTTTTCGGCCCTGCCGTAATTGAAGCAGATCATCGGATATTCCATCCCGTTGGAGGCTTCTACGCTCTGTGCCACGGGATAAGGGAAGGGAATGGTAAAATGAGAATAGGTCTTGATGGTATGGGCTACCGCCTTGGTGGAGAAGCGGCGGTAGAGCGGGTATGCTTCCTGTCCATAATAGCTCATGCACATCACTTTTTTGCCTTCCACATAGGCGGGCATGGCGTCCATGACGAACCTCCTGGAAGAGCCCCATGCGAAGTCGCGTACGTTGTCGGCCTTAAAGATCCAGGTCTTTGTCTGTTTGGTCTTTTTGACCATGGATGCTTTCGCTTCGGCCAGGGTGACGATCTCGATGGGCTCTTTGGCGGTCTGCGCCTGCTGCCAGCGGGAGAACTGTGCGGGCGTCAATACCTGCTGATAGTTCTGGCATTCGCCGGTGGCGCCGATGACATGGTCGGCCGGGACCGTCATCTGGACCTTGAAGTTACCAAAGGTGAGGGCGAACTCGCCGCGACCCGTGAACTGGTTGTTCTGCCAGCCCTGGAAATCGCTGTATACGCAAAGGCGGGGATACCATTGGGTCATGGTGAAGAGGTAGTTGCCATCCTCGGCGAAATATTCATAGCCGCCCCGTCCGCCATATTTCATACGGTCGGAGATGTGATAGTTCCAGTCGATCTTAAAAATGAACTTCTGACCGGGTTTCAGGACCGTGGGCAGCTCCACGCGCATCATGGTCTTGTTGATCATGTGTTTCAGACTGACGCCCATGGCGTCGGTGATCTTTGTAATGTTGTCGCCATAGTCGTTGTTCTCCTTGAGCAGGATGCTACGGTTCAGCCCCTGGTCGCTCATCATGCCTGGCATAGCGCTGCCGTCCTGGTAGTTGGCATTGTTCCTGGCGCTGTGCTCGTTCTCATCCAGCTGCAGCCACAAATAGGTGAGCTCGTCGGGAGAATTGTTGAAATAAGTGATGGTTTCCGACCCGGTGAGCCATTGCTTGTCTTCATTCAGTGTGGCTTTGATGTCATAGTCACAGCGTTGCTGCCAGTATTTGGGACCGGGGGCGCCGCTGGCGGTGCGGTATTCGTTCGGAGTAGGCAGCATAGTGCCCAGGGCTTCGAACTTATTACCGTGATTGGAAGTTGGATTGTTCTGGGCCATGAGGGCGCCACCGGCGGTCAGACCCATAAACAATAGCAGTTGTTTGCGTATCATGTGTGTATTTATTGTAGGATGTCACCTGGCGGCGGACAGGAATCCGTTCCCAGGCCATTTGCAATGACCAGATCAACACTACGAGGGATGCGATACGCATCCACCATATCTTCGGCGCTCTTAAGAGCTGCACGAAAATAAAGGAAATTACCAGGAAAAGAGTTACTACCAGCAGCTGGGCGGCCTCGATGCCAAGGTTAAAGGCCAGGAGGGGCACGATCACTTCCTCCCGGGTCATCAGGCTGCGCAGGTCGCTGCCAAAGGCCATACCGTGGATCAGGCCGAAAAAGAGGGCAAAGAAGTAAATCAGCGGAAGACGGGACGGGTTCTCTACCTGTTCGCGGCGTTGCAGCAGGTTATTGATGGCCGTGACGACGATGGTAATGGGGATGAGGAATTCGATCCATCTTTTGTTTATATGTACTGCCCCCGTGGCGGTGAGGGCCAGCGTAATGGAATGCCCGATGGTAAAGGCCGTGACCAGGACAGCCACTTTTCGCCAGTCCTTTAGCTGATAGCGCAGACACAGGGCTGCTACAAAGAGCAGATGGTCCTTGGCGTCCAGATTAAGGATATGGTGGGTACCTAACCCAAAATATATATTGAATTCTCCCATGTCTGTCGAAACTTTGTTTCGCGGTGGTCAAAATTATCCAGACTTTTGTATCATAAAAATTTACTTTTTAAATGGCTGCATCCCTATTTAAATGGTTGGTAATCTTATTACATCCCCTGTATATCACCGTCACGGAGATAAATCACAATAATAAGGACAGGACGTTGGAGATCAGCTGTAAGATGTTTACCAATGATTTCGAGGCCGTGCTGGAAAAGACGTCGCACGTCAAGGTAGACCTTTCGGATGCAAAGAACAAGGCCGCAAATGACAAACTGATAGCGGACTATGTAGAAAAGCATTTACAGCTGAAGGTGGACGGGCGTCCTGTGTCGATGCATTTCATAGGCAGCGAGAAGGAGGAAGACGGGACCTGGAGCTATTTTCAGGTAGATGGCGTCTCCTCCGTAAAGAAGCTGGATGTGAATAACAGTCTGCTGTATGACGGGTTCAACCAGGAGATCAATATCATGCATGTTTCAGCGGCCGGCGAAAAGAAAAGCACGCGGCTGGATTATCCTGCGGCGACGGCCAGCTTTGAGTTTTAATCTTCCTCTTCCTCTTTTACTTCATTTTTCAATTCTTCGGACAGGGTTACCAGCACTTTGTCGATGCGCTGAGCATCCATATCGATGACTTCGAAGGTGAAGCCGCGCCATTCCATTTTTTCACCGATGGACGGTATGCGTTCCAACTCGTTGAGGATAAAGCCCGCCAGGGTATCGAACTCATGATCTCCCTCATTCATCCAGGCCGTCTTGTGAAAGTGGGTGAGGAAGTCGTAGAACGGTATTTGGGCGTCTACGAGGAAACTGCCGTCTTCGCGGGCGGTGATCTCATAATCGGGCACATCCGGCTGGGCGATGTCACCGATGATGGCTTCCAGGATATCGTTCAGCGTAATGAGCCCCTGGAGGCTGCCGTATTCATCTACGATGAAGCAGCAGTGTATCTTGGATTGCTTGAATTTTTCCAAAACTACATAAGCCGAGTTGTTTTCAGGCACGAAAAGGGCCGGTGTGATGATGTCCCTGAACAGGACGGTATCATCCGTCACGTAGAGGTCCTTTATGGAAACGACGCCTTTGATATTATCGATAGCTCCGTCGCAGATGGGATAGACGGAGTGCGGCTCCCGGATGATCTTTTCCTTTACCGTCTCCTCATTTTCGTTGAGGTCGAACCAGATGATATCGCTGCGATGGGTCATGAGGGAGGTTATGTTCCGATCGCCCAAATGAAATACCCGCTCGATGATCTCCTGTTCCGCCTCTTCGATGGTGCCTTGTTCCGTCCCTTCGTGGATGATGGCCTTTATTTCGTCTTCCGTGACCGCACCGTCCTGGGAGGGTGTAATGGGGAAGAACTTAAAAAAGAGGTTGCTGCTGTTATTCAGCAGCCAGACGATGGGGTGGGTGACGAGGGAAAGGATCCTTACGGGTCTGGCTACCAGCCGGGCGATCTGCTCGGCGCGAAGGAGGCCGATGCGCTTGGGGATCAGCTCTCCGAAGATGATGGAGAGGAGGGTGACACAGACCAGGATAAGGGCCGTAGAGATGTCGGCCGCGTACTTACGGAGATAGGATATTTTTTCCAGGTAAGGCGTCAGGTTGGCGGCGAACTTTTCTCCGGAGTAATAACCCACCAGGATGGCTACCAGGGTGATGCCAATCTGGGCGGTGGAAAGGAACAACTCGGGGTTTTCGGCCAGCCGGAGGGCGGCCTTGGCCTTATCATCTCCTTTGTCGGACAACTGTTCCAGCCGGCTTTTGCGGGCGGATACCAGCGCTATCTCCGCCATTACGAACAACCCGTTCAAAAAGATCAGAAGAAGTAAAATTACTATCTCAAACATGTTGATGATTATAGGGTTGTAAAATGTGCGGGAATTGGGCAACCCTAAAAATAACCCAATTCCCGCAAACCGCTAATGTCTGTCCAAAGGACGAGCCGCTTGCAGCGGTTTTGTAAGCGTGCCGGACAATCGTTTGAACAAACCTGCGAGCAGCCATCCTATCAGACTACCCACGAGGGCACCTCCCAATACATCCACAGGGTAATGCACTCCTACATATACTTGTGCGTAAGATATTAAAAAAGCCCAGGCAAACACCAGTCCCCACCATTTGCTGGTTTGCCGCAGTGTTAAAAATATAAACCAGGCAGCCGCAAAATGGTTGCAGGCATGGGAAGATGTAAAGCTGGAGCTGACCGGGCAATAGCCTACCAGAATATGGATTTTGTCGGCCAATTCGGGATTATGACAGGGGCGCAGGCGGAAAATAAAGCGTTTTATCACATTGCTGCTGATCTGGTCGCTCACGGCCGCTGTTATTATCATGAGAAATACCCACCGCCAGCCTCGTTTGCCAAAGTTCAGGGTAATGAATACCAGGAGGAAGAGGTAAAGCGGCACCCAGAATTCCGCCTCCCGCAGAAAAGGGAAGATAAGATCGGTCACCGGGCTGGTCCAGTCCTGGTTAACCTTGTTAAATAGCCAATGATCAGCCTGAAAGATGTTTTGTATGAAGCCTGAATGACTATTACTGTCAAGTAAAATCATGGTTTCCTGAATAATTGCCCTAATTTTATCCCTATTTAATAAAATGATAATACCGGCAGGTCATGGGAACAAAGGCAGGAATAAAGATACCGAAATTGATTTGTTTGATTTTTGTGGTGGGGATTATTTTTTTATTGATCATGAGCTTGTTGCGTCTGGGTCTTTTTCTTTTTTTCAGCAGACAGGGCCATTCCTTCTCCGACCTGCTGCCGTCTTTTGTCCTTGGTATACGGTTTGACCTGCGCTATGTGGGGATACTATGCGTACTGCTCCTGATCACCGGGAGTCTACCTTTTTTGCATCCTTTTCGTAAGCCTGCGGGCCGGAAATGGGCCCTGTTCCTTATCGGGCTTTCCGGATTTCTTATCCTTTTCTTTTATTCGGTGGACTTTGCCCATTACAGCTATCTTTCACAGCGACTCAATGCCAGTGTCCTGAATTATCTGGCTGACGCCAATATCTCCGCCAACATGGTATGGCAGACCTATCCCGTTCTGCGGATATTGCTCCTGCTGATCCTGGGCACCTGGCTGGTGGTGAAAGGGGCTAAATATCTATATAAACGCATCGGCAGGGGAGAAGATCCTGTGCTGAAGACCTCCGGGCGTGCGATCTGGTGGGTTGGGACCTTCCTGTTGTTGGGTCTGGCCATATTTGGGCGGGTCGGTCAATATCCTCTCCGGTGGAGCGATGCTTTTGGCCTGGGCAACGATTATAAGGCCAGCCTGTCGCTAAACCCTTTTCAATCCTTTTTTAGCAGCCTGAAGTTTCGGCATATTGCCTATGATGAGGCCAGGGTAAAGGAAGCATTGCCTGTGCTGGCGCCTTATTTTGGGTTTCATCCGGTGGCCGCGGGGCAGCCTGGCGCCGATCCGCTGGCTGTTGCCATTGCGAGAGATATACCCGCCCGGGAGGGAGTGACGGCCCGTATGCCCAATGTGGTGGTGGTCATTTGCGAATCTTTCAGCGGCTATAAGAGCAGCATGTGGGGCAATCCGCTGAACACGACCCCTTTTTTCAACAGCATGTGTCAGCAGGGACTGTTCTTCGACCATTGTTTTACCCCCAGCTACGGGACCGCACGGGGGGTATGGGCGGTGATCACGGGTATCCCCGATGTAGGAGTTCCCACCTCCACTTCCAGCCGCAACCCCGCTGCTGTGGATCAGCATACGATCATCAGCGACTTCAAGGAATATGAGAAGTTCTATTTTCTGGGCGGTAGCACCAGTTGGGCGAATATCAGGGGACTGCTCACCAATAATATCGACGGGTTGAAGATCTATGAGCAGGAAAATTTCAAGTCCCCCAAGGTGGACGTATGGGGTATCAGCGATAAGAACCTGTTCCTGGAGGCCAATGGGATACTCAGTCACCAGGATAAGCCATTCTTTGCCGTCATCCAGACCGCGGACAATCATCGTCCTTATACTATCCCCGACGAGGACAAACAGGCTTTTCATCCTATCACCGTATCACAGGATTCGCTTCAAAAATGCGGGTTTGGCAGCAATGATGAGATGAATGCATTCCGCTACACAGACTTCGGCTATCGTACTTTTATCGAGGCTGCCTCAAAGGAAAAGTATTTTGACAATACTATTTTTCTTTTTGTAGGCGATCATGGGATACCGGGCGATGCGGGGAAAATGTTCCCCAAAGCATGGACCGACCTGTTTCTCACGGCGGAGCATGTGCCATTGCTGATCTATGCGCCAAAACTGATCGCTCCCCGGCGGATCACAAAGACCTGCTCGCAGGTGGATGTGCTGCCGACCCTGGCGGGGCTTTGCCATATTCCGTATAAGAATACGACGTTGGGACGGGACCTGCTGGACACCGCCCGTTACAGTGATGATAAAGAGCTGGCTTTTATCTACAATCCCGACCAGGAATCCATCAGCATAATTCATAACGGATATGTGTACCGTCTATTACAAAAGACGGGGCAGGAGCAGATGGCTTCGGTCCTCAACAACGACCCTGTGCCTGACACGGTGATGAACGGTGCCGTGAAAAAAGAGATGCGCCGGCTGACGGAGGGGATCTTCGAGACTGCGAAATACATGATATTGAAGAACAAAAAGGATACGGCTATATCTTCTGCGCGATGATGAGCAGCCGTGCTGACTGTGCGGAGGGCGCAGGCTTGTTCTCTTTCCGTCCGGAAGTAGCCGAAGCTGGTGAAGAAGTTGAAGACATGATGGAAGTAATTGGTGTAGAAGATCTCCCTCATGTCGTGTATATAAAAATGGAGATGATCATTTTGATATTGCAGGGCATAATTAATGCTATTAGCGGTATGCGGGCATGACGTCCCCGTCCGCAGGCGAGGTCCAGCATTCGGGAGCCGGTGGGGGGATGGAGGAAGATACCATTCGGGGGAGACAGGGGTGTATGAATGTTTAATGATGGGTCTTTGGCCGGCGGTCCTGTGATCCGCCTTGCAAATTTGTTGATATTTTGTAAAAAATTAAATGAATCTGGCATTTTAGTTGCGGAATTTTAAATGTCCGGAAAATAGATTTTTTTTTCGAGAAATATATTCTATTTTCCGGAAAGGTCTGATGATGGGCCTTTGGCCAACGAGCCTGTGGTTCGTTTTAAAATTCAAATCTTAAGAATTCCCACAAAGTAGTAGTCTGTCGCCCCGCTCAAACCCGTATATTTAAAGTAAAATCTATCTGAATCGTGGCGTTGATCAAGAGTATTTCCGGAATAAGAGGGACGATCGGGGGCCGGCCGGGTGAGAACCTGTCGCCGCTGGACATTGTCAAATTCACTGCAGCATTTGGCAGCCGGATACTTGCGCGTGATGGCAAAAACATCGTCATTGGCCGGGATGGCCGGATCAGTGGGGAGATGGTAAGTCAGCTGGTGGTCAGCACGCTGACCGGAATGGGACTGGATGTGATCGATCTTGGATTATCTACTACGCCTACCGTGGAGATGGCAGTTGCCGGAGAAAAGGCGGCAGGCGGCATCATCATTACGGCCAGTCACAATCCAAAGGAATGGAATGCATTGAAACTGCTGAACAGTGACGGCGAGTTCATCAGTGCGGAGGAGGGGGCGGCTATCCTGGGCATAGCAGGGAGAGAAGCTCTCTCTTTTGCTCCTGTGGAAAGGCTGGGCAGCTATTCTCTCCGCACCGGCTGGATGCAGAAACATATCGATGCTATTGTCAGTCACCCGCTGGTGGATATTCAGAGCATTCAGCAAAAGCATTATAAAATAGTGGTCGACACGATCAATTCCACTGGTGCGCTCTTTCTGCCTCCCTTGTTGAAGGCATTGGGTGTGGAAGAGGTGGTCCTGTTGAATGAAGAGATCAATGGACGGTTTGCTCATAATCCGGAACCGCTGCCGGAGAATCTTGCCGGGCTCAGCGCTACGGTACAAAAATCGAAAGCCAGTCTTGGGATTGCCGTAGACCCTGATGTGGACAGACTTTGTTTTGTTTGCGAGGATGGCAGCATGTTTGGAGAGGAATATACGCTGGTAGCCGTGGCGGATTATGTGCTGAGCAGGCGACCCGGCAATACTGTCAGCAATATGAGCAGCACCAAGGCGCTGAAGGAGATCACGCTGAAGCATGGCGGCGCCTATTATCCGTCTGCCGTAGGGGAAGTGAATGTGGTGAGCACGATGAAGGCGGTGAATGCTGTCATCGGCGGAGAGGGAAATGGGGGCATCATCGTCCCCGACCTGCATTATGGCAGGGATGCCCTTATCGGTATTGGACTCTTTCTCAGCGCCTTATCCTATCATAAGAATGGTATCCGCTCCTTCCGGGCCCGTTATCCGGATTATTTTATATCCAAGAACAAGATCGAGCTGCAGCGGGGTATCGATGTCCCGGCCATCTTCGACAAGATCAGAAAGAAATACAAAAATCATCCCGTCAATACCGATGACGGGTTAAAGATAGAGTTTGACAACGATTGGGTGCATCTGCGTACGTCCAATACGGAACCTATCATCCGCATCTATGCCGAGAGTAATTTTGAAACTACGGCTAACAATATAGCTACCAGATTAATGCAGGATATAAAGGAGTTTATATAGTGTCGTGCAGCCGACATAACTCACAGCTGAAGAATATTGTATCTTTACGCCCTCTATGGAAAGAATCTATTTCGACAATGCCGCCACCACGACGCTGGATCCTCTTGTATTGGAAGCTATGATGCCTTACCTGACAGAGAAATTCGGCAACCCTTCTTCCATTTATTCATATGGCCGGGAGTCCAGGCTGGCGATTGAAAATGCGCGCAAGTCTGTGGCGAAGATCCTGAATGCTCATCCGGCGGAGATATTTTTTACTTCGGGTGGTACGGAAAGCACCAATACGGCCATTACGGCGGCGGTGAGGGACCTGGGGTGTACGCATATCATCAGCTCCCCTCTGGAGCATCATGCCACGCTGCATACGGTGGAGCATCTTCATAAGAGAGGAGAGGCCGCCCTTAGCTGGGTGGAGCTGCTGCCCAATGGGCATATCGATATGGAGGACCTCGAGCAGAAGCTGGCTTCCAGTTCCGAAAGGACCATTGTATCGCTGATGCATGCCAATAATGAGATCGGCAATATGCTGGATATCCATGCCGTAGGCGAACTATGCAAGCTGTACGGAGCCTATTTCCATTCCGACACGGTGCAGACCGTAGGGCATTTCCCCTTCGACCTCCGGAACACGCCTGTTCATTTTATCACGGGGGCCGGTCATAAATTTCACGGACCTAAAGGGGTGGGCTTGCTGTATATCAACGAGAATGTAAAGATCAGCCCATATATACATGGCGGCTCGCAGGAGCGGAATATGCGTGCGGGAACAGAGAACCTGTATGGCATCGTCGGCTTTGCGAAGGCGCTGGAGCTGGCTACTTCTAAATTTGAAGAGGAAAGCTCCTATATCAAGGGGGTAAAGGTCTATATGATGGAGCAGCTGAAAAAGCATGTGAAGGGGATATCCTTCAATGGGGATGCGTTGGGAAGAAGCCTTTATACCGTGCTGAGCGTGTCCTTCCCCAAGACAGAGAAGTCCGAAATGCTGCTGTTCAACCTGGACATCAACCATATTTGCGCCAGCGGGGGCAGCGCCTGCACCAGCGGAGCAGAGCAGGGGTCGCATGTGATCAGGGCCATCAATAACAACCCTAACCAGGTGACGGTGCGTTTTTCTTTCTGCAAACAAAATACAAAAGAAGAGGTGGATACTGTAGTAGAGAAGTTGAAGGATATGATCTGACCTGAACCGTCCGCACATTATATGTCTTACATCATCGGCATCGACATCGGCACTACCAATACCAAGGCCGTGGCTTTTACTGACACGGGAATCGTGCTGGCCGATGCCAGTTCTTCTTACACTGCCTTTACGGGTGAAGAGGGCATTCATGAGCTGGATCCCCGTCATTTATGGGATGCTGTGATCAAGGTCCTTTTGGAAGTGCTGACACGCACATCGGATCGGAAAGGACTGGCGGGCGTCAGCTTTAGCTGCGCCATGCACAGCCTGATAGCGGTTGACAAGCGGGGAGACCTGTTGACACGCGCCATGACCTGGGCCGACGGCCGGAGCAAATTATACGCCGACAGGCTTAAAGGCAGCGAGACGGGCCGTCGTATCTACCGTCAGACGGGCACGCCGATACATCCCATGTCTCCTTTATGCAAACTACTATGGTTAAGAGAAAAGGAGCCGGATATATTCACGCGTGCGGCTAAATTTATTTCCATTAAAGAATATATCTGGTGGAAGCTCTTTGGCAAATACCAGGTGGATCATTCGCTGGCTTCCGCCACAGGGCTGTTCGACATCTATCAGTTCACCTGGTATAGGGAGTCGCTGGAATGGACGGGTATCCGGGAGGATCAGCTGTCGGAGCCTGTAGCCTGTGTGCATATAGAGACCGGCGCCCGGCTGGAGGGGATACCCGGTGGGTTGCCATTTGTCATTGGAGGGAGTGATGGATGTTTAGCGAATTTAGGGAGCAATGCTGTAGCGCTGGGTGAGACGGCGTTGACCATTGGCACCAGCGGGGCTATTCGTATGACGACACAAAGTCCTGCCTATGATGCGGAGGAAAGGATATTCCGATATATACTTACCAGGGATCTTTATGTATGCGGAGGCGCTACCAATAATGGGGGCGGCGCGGTACAATGGTTTGCTTCGAACTTTGGGGGAGGGAGGTCCGTGGAGGAGCTGGTCCGGGGCGCTTTTGACGTCGCTGGTTCGGACGGCCTGGTCTTTCTGCCATATCTGTTGGGAGAAAGGGCTCCTATCTGGAATGCGGATGCCCGGGCTTTATTTTTTGGTATAAAGGCCAGTCATGGACAGGCGCATTTTATGCGGGCCGTATTGGAAGGGATCTGCTTTAGTCTGCGCCAGGTGGGAGCGTCGCTGGAAGAGACTATCGGACCGATAAAGCATATATACGCCAGCGGCGGATTTACGCATAGTCCGTTGTGGCTGCAGATGGTGGCTGATGTTTTTGGGCGGACGGTGTATACTACCAGCGGCGTGGATGCATCTGCCGTCGGCGCCTGTATCATGGGGGCGTATGCGCTGAAGATCATTCCCGGATTGGAGGCTGCGGCTGGCATGATCCGTATAAAGGACAGCTATGAGCCGCGAGAAAGCGCGCATGGACCCTCGTATATGACTTATACGGAACTCTATAGACGGCTGAAGGATCTAATGTAAAGGCCCGCATAACGCGGGCCTTTGTTTGCTCTCATGTGTCTGTCCAATGTCACTTGTGTCTCACCAGGTCCCTGGGGAGAATGCCGAACTCTTTTTTAAAAGCTTTTGCGAAATGGCTGAGATTGGAAAAGCCTATCTCGCTGCCGGCCTGTTTGATGCTGCATTGGCCGGTGATCAGCATTTCCTTGGCTCGTTGGAGCCTGTTCTTATTATAATAGTCATACAGGGTGTATCCGTATATCTGTTTGAAAAGATTCTTCAGCTTGCTGGTGCTCATAAATACTTCATGCGCCAGTGATTCCAGCGAGGGGAAACCCTCCAGCCTGCTGCTAAGTATCTGTTCGATGTGCTGCATGCTTTCCAGGTCGTTCTTTTTGATGGCTCTGGGCAGCGATGCCTGTTCCTGACGCAGGAACGAGTGGAGAAATTTTTCCGTCAGATGAATGATACGGGACAGGCGACGGATCTGGCTCAGCGGATCGTTCTCCTTCATTTCGAACAGCTCTTTGAGCGTCTCCCGGTGGGGGAGGCTGACGAAATAAGGGTTGTCGGATAGGCTGTTGGCGCGGGCAAAGGCCTCGAGCTTGTCCAGGAGCTCCGTTGGCAAATAACGGGAGGCGAGCTCATGTGTAGCGAAGATCATCAGTCTCTTCACCGTGCTGCCTGCCGGTATCTTAATATGCAATGGTTCCCGGGTGTCGGACAAAAAAATGTCGTTTCGGAGGGAGCCTTTGTCTGCTGCAATAGAATGGTCGGCATTGAGCCATACTTCCTTGTTCACTTCCACCTGGTTAAAGGAAAGGGAAAACCCTTTCGCCCCATCTCCTTCGCGGTATATCTCAAGGTCGGAGGTAAGCCGGAAATTCATCACGGCATAAGAAAGATGAGGGCTCATCGTGTGAGCCAAAATGGTTCCTTCTCCAACATGAGGGGGTAAAACGAGCAAATGGTCCTTAATGGGAGTGTTCAGAAGCGCTGCGAATTCTTCCAACCATTTTTCATAATTCTCCAGCTTGAATGAGTGCATTACCATGGTCACATTATTACGGGTCTACTCTAAAAATTAAATTACATCATCGGCAGCTGTCGTGGTTATGAGGATAGAGTACGTGCGGATATCCGCAAAAGCGCAAAATTACGGTAAATAGTTATCGGGGATTGCCTGTAGGGAGTGTTTTAATAGCTGCAAAGGCTATTTAACGTTTTCTTGAGCAAGATCAATGCCGGGAAGGGGTACTACCGGCCTTTGATGATCTCCTTTGGAAGAATGCCAAATTCTTTCCTGAATGCCTTGGCAAAGTTACTCAAATTGGTGAAACCAATGTTCCTTCCAACCTGTTTTACGCTGTATTTGCCTGTTTGCAACATTTCTTTTGCCATTTCCAGCCTGTTGCGGTTGTAAAATTCATATAGTTTCATTCCATATATCTGTTTGAACTTGGTCTTGAGCTTGGTAGAGCTCATCATGGCAGTTTTGGAAAGCATATCGATGGAGGGGAATTTATCCAGCTTGTTGTTGCTGAGGATACGTTCTATGTCTTTTAGCGCTTCGATGTCTTTTTCCTTATCTCTTTGTTTTAATCCGCCGGATTCTTTCAGGAGGGGAGCTTTTGTAAGGAAGGCGCTGAGGAATTTTTCCGTCAGCATGAGCACCCTGTTCTGTAAAAGCAGATGGCTGACGGGGGACTCGAGGTCGGCATTGAAGATATCTTCCAGCAACTGCCGGTATTCAAAGGTAATGGGTTCCTTGTTGATATTTCTCAATCGATTGTCTGCATAGACGAGGAGGTCGAGCAATATATCTTTTTTGACACAGCGGCTGACAAAGGAGGGGCTGAAGAAGAGGCCGACGCGTCTTAGTCTCGACCGTCTTGAATAAGTGATCTCCATGTCGTAATTGGTAGAAGATAAAAAGATATTGCTTCTGCTGGGGCTTTTATCCGTGATGGTGTTGTGTGGCTCGCGGATCACGAAAAAATCGCTGACGTTGACCTGGTTGAAGAAGAGACTAAGACCATAGAGGGATGATTTTTTACGAAGGAATACCAGGTCGTCATTCAGGGAGAAGTTCATGATGACATAGGATATATCCGGATTGATATTGGCTGCCATCACGTATCCGTCCCCGATGGGGTAAGGGATCTGTATCTTTCCGGCCACGACGGGCAATTTTAAAACCCTGCTGAAGCCTTTGAGCCAGCTGCGGAAATCTCTTAACTGATAAACATATCTTACCATAGGACAATCGTTTAAGATGAGAGGTTTATTATCAGAGTAGATCCAATAGTAATTTAATGAAATTAAGTCAAATTGCAATGACTCTTTTTCATTGAAGACAGCAGGGAAGGTCTGTTCAGCTAACGTAAAATAACACACGAAAGGTTGTGAATGGTTTTTTTTGGACGAGGCGGTATTTCGGGTGGATGAAATGCGCTGTCAACAGGACGGACCGGTGGCTTGCCGAGGCATTTTGGACAGACGGGGCCTTATTTCAGGACGCTTTTTATCTCCTGCAGCTTGAGCAGGGCCTCCACGGGGGTCAGGCGATTGATATCCATGCTTTCCAGCAGGCGGCGGATATGGTCGAAGGTCTCCGTGTGGGCATCGAAGATAGACAGCTGTAATTTCGGGGCGGCGATATCCTTGATGGTATCTCCGATGGAGGAGCCGGCCTGTTTGTCCTCCAGCTGCCGGAGTATCTCGCCTGCCCTTTGAAGGAGGGCGGGGGGCATGCCTGCCAGTCTGGCCACGTGGATGCCAAAGCTGTGGGTGCTGCCTCCCGGAGCCAGCTTGCGGAGGAAGATCACCTTATTACCCACTTCTTTATTGGTGATATGATAATTTTTAACGCGGGGCAGCTTGTTCTCCAGTTCGTTGAGCTCATGATAATGGGTGGCGAAAAGCGTTTTTGGGGCATGCGGGGAATGGTGCAGATATTCCGCTATGCTCCAGGCGATGGATATGCCATCATAGGTGGAAGTGCCTCTTCCTATCTCATCGAGCAGCACAAGGCTGGCCGGGGTGATATTATTGATGATGCTGGCTGTCTCGTTCATCTCGACCATAAAGGTGGACTCGCCGGCGCTGAGGTTGTCCGAAGCGCCTACACGGGTGAATATCTTATCCGTCAGCGGGATCCTGGCCGTGCTGCAGGGTACGAAGCAGCCCATATGGGCCATCAGGGTGATCAGGGCTGTCTGCCGCAGCAAAGCGCTTTTACCGCTCATGTTCGGACCGGTGAGAATAATGATCTGCTGAGAGGAAGGGGCCAGCAGTAAGTCGTTGGCTATATACGCCTCGCCGGGAGGCAGATTCCTTTCTATGACGGGATGCCGGCTTTCCTTCAGCTCCATTTCACGGCCTTCGTGGAGGATGGGTTTTTTGTAGTTGTATTGCAGCGCAACGGCTGCAAAAGTCAGGAGGCAGTCCAGTTCGGCCAGTACCTGTCCATTTACCTGCATGGGAGCGATGTATTCCTGCAGGGCTGTCACCAGCTGGTCATATAATCCAGCCTCCAGCGCAAGTATCTTTTCTTCCGCGCCGGTGATCTGTTCTTCGTATTCTTTCAGCTCGGGCGTGATATAGCGTTCGGCATTGGCCAGCGTTTGTTTGCGCATCCATTCCGCCGGCACTTTATTCTTATGCGTGTTGGTGACTTCCAGGTAATAGCCAAATACGTTGTTGAACCCTATTTTCAGGGAGGATATACCGGATCGCTCCGCCTCTTTCTGTTGTAATTCCACGAGATACTCTTTACCTCCGATGGATATCTTCCTGAGACGGTCCAGTTCTTCGCTGATACCCGTGCGTATGGTATCGCCTTTGGCGACCGCCACCGGCGGGTTGTCCATGATGGTGGAGAGGATCCTTTCCATGATGGGCTGGCAGGTATCCAATCGTCCGGTGAGCTGGCGGATGTGGTCGTCGGGGATAGTGGCGCCGTCCTGTTTTATTTCAGCGATGTGCTGCAGGCCTTTTGCCAGCACCAGCAGCTCGCGGGGGTTGATCTTTTTTACCGGAACCTTGCTTATCAGTCTTTCGATGTCGCCGCACTGGTGTATATGGCGGGAGAGGCTGCCCCGCAGATCGGGGTCTTTTATGCAGCATTCGACGGCATCCAGGCGGCGCTGGATCTGGAGGCTGTCCCTTAAAGGCATGAGCAGCCAGCGTTTCAGCAGTCGCGCTCCCATGGGGGACACCGTATGGTCCAGCACTTTCAGGAGGCTGAGGCTTTGTTCGCGGTTGTCGGGACCTGCCAGCAATTCCAGGTTGCGGATGGTGAATTTGTCCATCCACAGGTAGTCGTTCTTATCCAGGCGCTGGATCGAGCTGATGTGTTGCAGGTGGGGGTGTTCGGTGTCCTTTAAGTAGTGTAATACGGCCCCGGCCGCTACGATGCCTTCGTGCATGTGCTCTACACCGAACCCTTTGAAGGAATGGGTCTGAAAATGTTTGAGAAGGGTGTCTGTGGCGTATGCTTCTTCGAAGATCCAGTCTTCCATCGTGTAGGTGTAGAAGCGGGGGCCGAATGTTTCCTTAAAGTGTTTTTGGAAATTGCGTTGGAAGACGACTTCGGCAGGGCGGAGGGTCTGCAGCAATTTATCGATGTATTCGGTATCTCCTTCCGCTACGAAGAATTCGCCTGTGCTGATATCGAGGAAGGCGATGCCCAGGCCGTTCCTGTCATCGGGCCAGTGGTCGGGGAAGTAGATACCTGCCAGGAAATTATTGCTATTGCCTTCCAATAACTTTTCGTTGGTGGCGACGCCGGGGGTTACCATTTCCGTGACGCCCCGTTTGACGATACCTTTGACGGATTTCGGGTCTTCCAGCTGGTCGCAGATGGCGACACGATAGCCTGCTTTTACGAGCTTGTGGAGGTAAGTGTCCAAAGAATGGTGAGGGAAGCCTGCCAGCTCGAGGGAGTGGGCGGCTCCGTTGTTGCGTTTGGTGAGGGTGATGCCCAGGACCTTTGAGGCGGTGATGGCATCTCCTCCGAAAGTTTCATAAAAGTCGCCTACGCGGAAAAGGAGAACGGCATCGGGGTATTTTTGTTTGATGGCCCGGTGCTGCTGCATGAGAGGAGTATCTGCGCTGGATTTTGCCATGGGGTGACAAAAATAAGAAAGCCTCCACAAATGGATGGGGAGGCTTTTTGTATGGGGATAAGTTGGTGGAAAGTTGTGTTACCACTTCAGGCCGGGAGCGAATTTGCCATTTTTAATGCGTTCCAGGGTTCTTTTAGCCTCGGCGGTGCTTTCGGGGAATACATCTTTTCTCCTTGCTGCAGCCATGGCCTCGGCCAATAATTTGGCTCTTTCTTCCGGCGTCAATTCCTTTTTATCTTCTGGCATAATCATGTAATAAAATTTACGTTTTTTTAAATAGATGGACAGGTATTTTTTGCCTTTTACGTAGTCTTCGGTAAGTGATTGGTTTTCATAAGTATTTAAGCTGCCGAAAAACTCATATTCCTGGGTTAGGTTTTCGAAATGCTTATCGATGTCGAAGAAACAAGGAATGGTTGCGAGGACCGTATGATAGACACTATAGGGGTCACCATTGTCAGTAATGATGTCATCTGAATAAAGACGCGCTCTATAATTGTAATCACCCAATCCAAGATTATATAGCTCTTTTCCCTGGAAGCTTCCTATGTACAAGTATTAAACAATCTTTATAACCTCCCGTTCTCCGAAGCTCACAAAAAAGAAATCGACGCCTTCCGGGGTTATTCGTCTTACTATCTCATAGGTGTCGGTAAAATGGCTCATAAAACTATCGATAAGGTCGATAGCAAATTTACCTATACATATAGCTTCAAAAAAATGAAATAAGCCTGTCATTAAACTAGTATAACCGCCTTCAATCTTTATTTTTTTCTATGGCAGAAATTCCTTAGAGGTAATGTACCTTTGCGCATGCGCAAACTAGGTATGGATGAGCTGAACCGGCTGTCGGTGGATGAGTTCCGCCAGTCGGCGAAAATGCCGGTGGTGGTCGTTCTGGATAATATACGCAGCATGCATAATGTGGGAAGCGTGTTCCGGACGGCCGACGCTTTTCTCATCCGGGGTATCTATCTCTGCGGCTACACGCCCCAGCCTCCGCACCGGGATATACACAAGACGGCATTGGGGGCTACCGAGACCGTGGAATGGAAGTATTTCCAGGACATCCGGGAGGCGCTGAGGGAGCTGAAGGAGGAGGGATACAGGGTGTTGGCCGTGGAGCAGGTGGAGAAGAGCATACCGCTGCAGGAGATAGCCCGGCAACATTCCGGAAAGACGGTTGTTGTATTCGGGAATGAGGTCAGCGGCGTGGGGGAGGAGGCATTGAAGCTTTGTGATGGCAGCGTAGAGATACCCCAGTGGGGGATGAAACATTCGTTGAACATTTCCATTGCCGCAGGGATTGTTCTTTGGGAACTGGCAAGAAACCATAGATTCGATACATTATGAGTAAAGTGAAGAGCTACCTGAGCCTGATACGTTTTTC
>DASZWE010000026.1:0-11055 GCA_035546735.1 Puia sp. | reverse complement strand
AAGGTCGGACGGCATGCCGGGCCAGTCCCTTTATAGCATCCTCCAATCCTATACCATCACCCGTATCGAATGCCTGAAAAAAAGACTGATAGAGGGTCTTGTTATGTATCACCCGCTCCAGCGCATCCACTCTTCCCCCTTTGAAATGCCGGAGTACATCCGGGTTGATATAAATGGTTTTATAACTATACCCCGTCTCACTCAATGAATGGTTCCGGTGCACCTCTCCTGCCTGTGTAATGCTGATGGTCCCCGCAGGCGCAATAAAATCCTGCTCTGTATTCTTGAGTATCTCCGTACCGTTCGTTATGAGGGACACACAATAAAAGTCATGGAAATGAAAGGGAAAATACGCATGTTCATTTTCAGACGAAAAGAGCTCCGTATTATCAAAATGGGGTAATCTCCTGAATTCGAAAGATGGCATGAAATAAATATACAAAATTCACTTCAATACTCCGGATGGCTGACAACGTACAGAAAATGTATCGAATGCGAACAACCCGGCCGGACAGGCTCTCTACTACCTTCTGATTTACAATCCTCTGCAACAGTGGCACTCCTTTGGCAACAAACAGGGTATGATAAAGAATTATTTTAAGGTCGCCATCCGCAACCTCCTCCACAACAGGGTCTTTTCTTTTATCAATATCATGGGACTGGCCGTTGGCATGACAGCCTGTTTCCTTATTTTTCAATATGTCCGCTTCGAGTCCAGCTATGACGACTTCCATAGCCGGGCGGATCGTATCTATCGTGTCGTAGGAGACGTAAAGACCCCTACCGAGACCATCAGCACGGGCCTCACCGTTACCCCCGTAGGTCCTAATCTTAAAAGGGACTTTCCCGAAGTGGAAGATGCCGTCCGGCTGTGGCGGGATGGCATCCTCGTTCACAGGGGCGACGTGAAATTCCAGGAAAAACGTACCGTGTTTGCCGACAGCTCCTTCTTCAACATATTCGACTTCCCCCTCCTGGCCGGCGACAGACGTACCGCATTGACCGAACCCATGAGCATCGTCCTCTCCCGGACCGCAGCCAAAAAATATTTCGGCAATGCCGATCCCCTGGGACAAAAGGTCCGGATAACAGGCGCGGCACTCAATGCCACTATCACGGGCATCATGAAAGATCTCCCTACGAACTCGCAGATACAGGCAGACATGCTGGTGTCCATGTCGTCCTGGAAGCCGGTGTATGGCTATCCCATGCAGGACAGCGAGTGGACCAACCACAATTATTTCACCTATGTTTTATTACAACCCCATACGGATGTCAAAGCTTTTGAAAAAAAATTACCCGGCTTCATGCAACGTCATCACGGCGCGGAAGCCGACAGGCTGCAGATGTGGGAGACCTTGTCATTGGAGCCCCTGCGTGACGTCTATTTAAAGTCCACCCGCGAAGGATTTGTACAGGGTAATATCCACAATGTCTATATTTTTTCCATCGTAGCCGCCTTTATCCTTCTCATTGCCTGTATCAACTTTATCAACCTGACGACGGCCAGGAGCGCTACCCGGGCCAAAGAAGTAGGCGTCCGGAAAGTCGTAGGCGCGGCACGGACACAGCTGGCCGGGCAATTCATCGGCGAGTCGGTGATCATCTGCTGGATAGCCTTCGTCCTGACGCTCATCCTGAGTGCTGTGACCTTGCCGCTGTTCAATCAATTGGCCGGGAAAGTGATCAGTCCGGGTGTCTTCAGCAGAGGCGCCGATATGCTGGATCTTTTCCTGCTGTCCACGCTCATAGGCATCGTAGCCGGCATCTATCCTTCCCTGGTGCTTTCCGCCTTCCGTCCTGTCAGCGTACTAAAGGGCCGTTTTGCCACCAGCACCCAAGGTCTGCTGTTAAGGAAGGGGCTGGTCGTATTTCAATTCACCATTTCCATCGTGCTCATCGTGGGGACCATTGTCGTCAACTCCCAGCTGCAATACATGCGCAACAAAGACCTGGGCTTTAGCAAGGATCAGGAAATGGTCATCTTTACCAATTACGATAAGAACAAGGACGTTTTTAAGCAGTCTCTTTCTTCGATACCCGGCGTGCTCTCCACAACCTATTCTTCGAATGTTCCGGGCGGAGGCTATGTTTCCTCCTACTCGGAAGTAGAGAACAGGACAGGTGAGATGCAGAAGTGTTCGCTGGATAATTATTTCGTGGACTTCGATTTCATACGGCAATACGACCTGAAGATCATCGCCGGAAGGGCATTCATAAAAGGTTATTCCACCGACAGCACCCAGGCCATGGTCATCAATGAGAGCGCAGTTGCGATGTTGGGCTATGCTTCGCCGGAGGAGGCCCTGGGCCGGAAATTCAGCCAGAACGGCCGGAAGGGTACGATCATCGGAGTGGTGAAGAACTTCAACTATATGTCGTTGCACGATAACATCCGCCCATTCAATCTACGCATAGAGCCATATGGGTTCGGGAACATCTCGATAAAAGTGGCAACAGCCAATCTGCCCGCCACGATAAAGGCCATCGGAAGCAGCTGGGATCATGCTATTCCCAACCGGCCGTTTGAATACTCCTTCCTGGATGACACGTTCAACCACCAGTATGATACGGACACGCGGTTTGGCAGGCTCTTTCTCCATTTCGCCATTCTGGCCATCATCCTTTCCTGTATGGGAGTATTGGGACTCGCCTCTTATAGCACCATCCAGCGTACAAAGGAGATCGGCGTACGAAAAGTACTGGGCGCCAGCATAAGCAACATCGTGCGACTCCTGTCCATCGACTTTATCAGGCTGGTTTTGCTGGCTCTCCTCATTGCCTCCCCCATCGGATGGTGGGTCATGCACAACTGGCTGCATGGCTTTGCCTATAGCATCCCCATCACCTGGCGGGTCTTTGCCCTCGCGGGAGGCCTTTCACTATTGATTGTATTTGCCACCATCAGCTACCAGGCTATCAAAGCGGCCGTGGCTAATCCCGTGAAGAGCTTGCGGACGGAGTAAGCAAGCTCTTCGGCCGAAGGCCCATCATTAGACGTTTTACGGGAGGGACTACATTTTCCCATTTGGCCCGACCCGTAAAACACAGAGCTTGCGGACGGAATGATCAAACCTCTTCTTGTGGCCGGTCGCGCACGACAATAAGATCCGAAACATCCACCGTAATAGGTATCAGCCCCACCTGCACCACCGCTTTCTTGCCACGCAGCTCCTTTACCGTACCCACCTGGTGGTTCTTCTTCATTTTCACCTTCACACCCACCTCGGCGCTACCCCCTACCTCCTCATATTTGGCATCGAACTTCTTCCGCACCTTCTCATTCGTCTGCTTTTCCTTTTGCTTAAAAAGAAGCGCCTGCATTTGCCTGATCACCTCGCTCTTATCTTCCGCCTTGCGCCAGTCGAAGACGATCTGACGCAGCTTGCGTTCCATCTCTTTCAGATAGGTCAGCCTCTCTTCCGTGATCCTGTTCTGATGCTTCAGCAGCTCCACCTGCTGTGTATGTTTCTCCTTATGGATCAACGCCTCCATTTCCTTCTTCAGCTTCTCGTTCTCCTTCATCAGCTTGTGAAGCTCCTTTTCCCGTTGCTCCAGCTGGCGGAGGTCCTGCTCCGTACGATTCAGTAACTTATCCAGCCGGAAATGATCTTCATCTACCAGCGTGCGCGCCCGTTGAATAAGCCTTGGCTCCAGCCCGATGCGTTCGGCAATGGAAAAGGTATAGGAGCTGCCGGGTTTGCCGATGATCAGCTTATACAGCGGTTGCAGATTGGTCTCGTCAAAGGCCATCGCTCCGTTGATGATCCCCGGGGTTTTGTTGGCCATCACCTTCAGATTGAGATAGTGCGTAGTGACAATACCAAAGGAATGCCTTTTCACCAGCTCTTCCAGGATCACCTCCGCAAAGGCGCCGCCCAGGTTGGGATCGCTGCCGCTGCCCAGCTCGTCGATAAAGAAGAGGGTCCGTCCATTGGCGTTCTCCATAAAATACCGCATGTTCTTCAGGTGCGAGCTATACGTGCTCAGCTCGAACTCCAGGCTTTGCGTATCCCCTATATGGATCATCAGCTGCTTGAAGATACCCATCTCCGAATCCGGATGCACGGGCACCAGCAGTCCGCTCTGCAACATCAGCTGCAGCAGGCCCACGGTCTTCAGGGTGACGGTCTTACCCCCCGCATTGGGACCCGAAATGACCAGTATGCGGTCCTTTTCATTCAGCTGTATGTTCGTGGGAATGGTCTGCTTCTGGTTCTTACGATTGTATAGATACAAAAGAGGATGATAGGCCTGCCGGAGATGCACGTGCGACTTGTCTGCCAGCAAGGGGTAATTGGCATTCATCTCTCCCGCCAGCCGGGCTTTGGCGCGGATAAAATCAAACTCGCCCAGCACATCATGCCATACCATCAATAAAGGCGCATGCCCGGAGAGCCGTTGCGTCAGTTCCCGGAGGATACGGTTCACTTCCCTGCTTTCGGCATGTTCCAGCGAAAAGACCTCATTATTGAGCTCGATGGTCTCTTCCGGCTCGATAAAGGAGGTGCGGCGCGTATCGCTCTCCCCATGGAGGATGCCTTTTACCTGCCGCTTGTGTTCGGCATAGATGGCTACCACTCTCCTGCCATTGAGAAAAGCTTCTTCGATGTCCGCCACATAGCCCGACTTGGCCAGCTTGGAAAGAATGCGATCGAACATGCGACGCAGCTCATTGCGTTTGCGAAAAAGACTCAGCCGGATACCGGCCAGCTCTTCCGAAGCATTGTCCCGCACGACACCTGACTCATCCAGCACCTCATCGATGGCGGCCATGATGCTTTTTTCGTAATGGGTGTGTGCAATGACCTTCGCCAGCGCGGGATAGGCGATCTTCCGCTCCGCATCAAACCACCGGAAAATACTTTGTATGCTTTCCGCCAGCTTGCGCACCTGCATGAACTGCTCGCCTGACAGCGTAGCCCCCGGAATGCCCAACAGCTTCAGCTCCCTGGAAAGATTCAAGGTATGGTCATTGGGAAAATACTGTCCTGCGCCGGAGAGTAATTTGAACTCATGTGTTTGCCGCAGCTCCAGCTCGATAAATTCCTTGCGGGTATGTATACGGAGATCCCCTGCCTTCGCACGGGCATATTCAGTATTGCATTGTTCTGTCAAGAGCGCCTTTACTTTCTCGAACTCTAATTGGACCAAGGCCGATTCCGGAAAAATTTTCATACACCTTCCGCCCACAGGCGGTACCTGTCATTTTTTTGAGCCGTAAAAGTAAGCTATTTTATCAGGGCTTCAATAGTTCTACCCACTCTCCAACGGTCATTACATCGGCCTGCCGGGGAAAGACCTTGGTAAGCAATACGGTATGAACTTCCTCGTCCCTGTCGGCGCAGCCATCAGACAGTACGGTGAGCCGAAAATCCTTGTCCGCGGCCTCCCGTAAGGTCGACA
Organism: Puia sp.; assembly: GCA_035546735.1. Taxonomy (GTDB): domain Bacteria; phylum Bacteroidota; class Bacteroidia; order Chitinophagales; family Chitinophagaceae; genus Puia. Next base: position 5,649 of record DASZWE010000026.1, on the reverse strand, counting down.
GCACCACGCCGCTGGTGGCAAACCCGGTGAGCACCAGGTGTTCTATGCCACCACTCCGCAGGATCACTTCCAGGTCGCTGCCTGTAAATGCGCTGACCCGGCGCTTGGTTACGATGATGTCCCCCGGCTGTGGCGCCAGGGCAGGCGGGAAATGGGCCGGCTCTTCCATTCCCGGAGCGCCGCCGCTTTGCTTCCAGGCGCCAAACGCTTTGTTCGCAAAATTCACTTCCGGCCAACCCTCCCGAAAGGTTACCACCACATAGATAATGGGTAATTTCGCCCGCCGGGCAGCTTCAATGGCTTTTTGTAGTTCGCCGGCTGCCTCGCCGGCAATTCTGTCATCCAGTCTGTGAAGGATATGCGCATCCATCACCAGTAATGCCGTGTTTACATTTTGGCTGTTGTCCATTTTGTTTGTTTTATGGCGGAGGTAGCAGGTCCGGATGCCGTAGGTCCAGATACAGTAGGAAGCTCTTCTTCCGACGGCAGGGGACTTTCTTCAATGATGACGCCGGTGTCTTCCACCGCCGGCTCCTTCTCACGCCGATACTTCCAAAAGATACCCACTACTACCAGCGCTGCGAGACCTTCCGCCAGCAGCGTGGCAGGCGCGCCGATGTATTGCGAGATGGCTCCGATCAGGAGACTGCCCAGGGGCTGCAGACCAAAATAGGCCATGGCGAAATAGCTGATCACCCGGCCCCGCATGGCAGGCGCCACGGTTGTTTGTATAATGGTATTGGACACGGTCGTCTGGGCCATCATGCCAAAGCCGGCCAGCATGGCAAAGATCATCGCCAGCGGGAACCACGTAGTATGCGAAAAAAGTATCAGTCCCAGCCCAAATAAGATGGTATTCATCCACAAGGTCCTTTTCCGATTGGCCGAAGGAGGCAGGGACGCCAGGTACAAGGCGCCTGTCACAGCACCCAGCCCGATGAAGCTGTCGATATATCCAAACGTGGTGGCGTCGCCATGGAAGATCACTTTGGCATACACGGGCATCATAGTGGCATAGGGTATCACCAGCAGGCTCATGGCAGCCAGCATCAGGATCACCTTGGCAATGGAGGGCGTCCGTCGCAGATAGGCAAAGCCTTCCCGCATGTCGTCCGTCCACACTTTCTTATCCCGGGGACGCGGCTCATAGGGTTTCAGCCGCATCCGCAACAGCGAGATGATCACGGCGATGAAGCTGGTGGCATTCAAAACAAAACACATCCCCGCGCCCAGCTTTTCCAGCACCACCCCCGCCATGGCAGGGCCTATCAGCCTGGCGAGATTCACCATCGAAGAGTTCAGCGCCAGCGCATTCGGGATCATCGTCTTGTCCTCCACCATATCGTATACCAGCGACTGTCTCGACGGCACATCGAACGCATTGATACATCCCAGCATCACGCTCAGCGCCAGCAACTCCCACACTTTGTAATGCCCCAGCAGGATCAATACGGCCAGAATGGACGCCTGTATCAGCGACGCCACTTGTGTGGTCAGCAGCACGCGGAATCGGTCGTACCTGTCCGATACTACCCCCCCAAAAAGACCCAGCACAAAAGAAGGGAACTGACCGCAAAAAAAAGTCAACCCTAACATAAAGGTGCTACGTGTTAGGGTATATATTACCCAGCTTACGGCTGTACGCTGCATCCAGGTACCTATGAGCGAGACAAATTGTCCATAGAAATACAGGCGGTAGTTGCGACTATGTAATGCATCAAACGTTGATAATTTCAATTTCCATTTCATGTTCACTATTCATCTATTAGCTTGCTCAATATCGTCAACGCCTCGGAAAGCACTTCCTTCTCCCGTGGCGAGGTCTTTTCATGCAAGGTGCGGGCCAGCCACTCCTGCTTTTCCTGACGATGACGTTCGATATAATCCCTGCCGGCAGGGGTCAATGACAGATAAACCTTCCGCTTGTCGGTTGCTGCCGGCGTCTTTAAAATATAAGCGATCTCCACCAGATAGGAGATCACCTGCGACATGGACTGGGTAGTCACTTTTTCTATCTGCGCCAGCTCCGTAGGCAACAGCTGCCCATGCTGATACAGTAGCCCCAGCGTGGACCGCTCCGTCAGGGACAGCATCTCCTCGTTACGGGTGTGCTTCCGAAGGACCTTCACCAGCCGGTGTATCACCGCCCGAAGGTTACCCGCGATCTCTATATCACTGGGACCCACTGAATTACCCACTGTCTTGCTCTTTACCATAGTACAAAGGTAAATTAATAAGTTTACTTTATCAATTTAATTTACAAGTTTAACTTATGATCGTTTTAACGAACATTTAAAACCCACCGCTTGTCATATAGCGTACATAAACAATACCAATGCAAAGAGCCATGACATTTGCAAGCATTTTAACCACATTAGCCATCGTTTCGGCTTCCTGTGAGCCATCAACAAAACAACCCATCCATAAAAACACAAGTATGAGCGAGGATATTATTCCGGCAGGAAAAAAAACAGACACAGCCACATTTGGAACAGGTTGCTTCTGGTGTACAGAAGCCGTCTTCCAGGAACTAAAGGGTGTAATAAAAGCCACTTCCGGCTATACAGGCGGTACTGTGGCCAACCCCTCCTACGAAGAAGTATGCACCGGCACCACCGGCCATGCGGAGGCCCTCCAGATCATTTACGACCCCACCGTCATTACCTATGACGAGCTGCTGGAAGTATTCTGGGAATCACACGACCCCACCAGCCTCAACAGACAGGGTAATGACATAGGTACGCAATACCGCAGCGCCATCTTCTATCACAATGACGAGCAGAAGCAGAAAGCCGAACATTATAAGGCGGAATTGGATAAGAGCGGCGCCTACGACAAGCCCATCGTCACCGAGATCACAGCCTATACAAAATTCTATCCCGCCGAGGACTACCATCAGAATTATTACAGGACACACGGGTCACAGCCATACTGTTACCTGGTGATCAGACCCAAGGTGGAGAAGTTTGAAAAAGTATTCACCAAAAAATTGAAGAAGAATAATTAAACCAGGTTAAGGTCATTCTCGAACGATTGCCTGTAATGCTTGATATATTCCGAGGGGTTCATTCCAAACAGCTTTTTGAACTGTTCCCGGAAATACTTGGGGTCCGTGATCCCGACCTGGAATGCCGCCTCATTGATCTTAACATTCTTAGTCAACATCAGCACCGCCGCACGCCGCAGCCGGATGAATCGGATAAAGCTGGCTGCTGAAAGACCCGAGATCAGCTTGATCTTTTTATACAGTCCGGAATGACTCATGCCGATCTCCTTCGCAAGGACCTTGATCGAAAAATCGTCTTTGTCGATATATTCCTCCACGATCTCGATACAACGCTGAAGAAAATCCCTGTATTCCGCGGAGACCTTCGGCGTTATTTTTTGCAGGGTGATCGTCTCCAGGAAATATTGCTGCAGCGCATTCCGGCTCCTGAATATATTGTCTATCCGCGCCAGCAGGAACGGCTTGTCAAAAGGCTTTAATATATAGTCGTCCGCGCCGCACTTGATCCCGTTCAGCTTCACCTCATCCGAGGAAGAGGAGGTCAGCAGGATCACGGGAGTATGCGTCAGCCCCTGATCTTCCTTCACCCTGCGGCACAATTCGACGCCATTCAGCTCCTTCATCACGACGTCCGTGATGATCAGGTCGGGCGCCTTCTGGAAGATCATTTCCAGCGCGGTCTCCCCATCTTCTGCCTCCTTCACGAAATATTTCGCCGAAAGCATCTGCCTCAGATACTGTCTTACCTCCGGGTCATCATCCACTACCAGGATCGTCCTCCGTCCGTACAAAAAATCTTCGGGAACGGTGGCCTTCTCGTCGGGGATCTCGATGGCTGCCTCCTCCTGTCCTGTAAAATCTTCCGACAGCTCCTCGATCAGCTCCGGCTTGCCGGTAACGGCTTCCTCAGACAAGCCATCTTTTAAATGTGCAAACCCTCTCTGGAGCGAAAGCGTGAATACCGTCCCCTGCCCGGGAACGCTCTCATATCGGAGAAGCCCCTGGTGCGCCTGCGTGAATTTCCGGGCAAGATAGAGCCCGATCCCAAACCCGCTCCTGGCCTGCCTGCCATTGGCCCGGTAAAACTTCTTGAATATATCCTGCCCCTGGTCGATCCCACATCCGCTGTCCTCGATGACGACCTCCGCCTCAAATCTGTTCTCCTCCACCATCACCGACACCGTTCCTCCATCCGGAGTAAACTTCAGCGCATTGGAGATAAGGTTGAACAGCACGATCTCCAGCTTTTCATAATCCCCATAGATCTCCAGCCCCTTGTTATGACAGATGAGGTCGAACTGGATATTCTTTACCCGCGCCTGTTGCCAGAAACAGGAATATACCTCGTTACAAAGCTCGAACAAATTGATCTTCTGCACGATCAGCGAATCTTCATCCACATCCGCCTTCCGGAATAAAAGCAGTTGATTCACCAGGCTCAGTAGCCGCTTCGAATTCCGGTATACCGTATTGAGCTCTTTCGACTCGGGCTTATGCTCGAAACGCGCGATCAACTCCTTGATAGGACTCACGATCAGCGTCAGCGGGCTCCGGAACTCATGGGCCACATCCGTAAAGAAGGACAGCTTTTTCTCATTCAGCTCCTTTTCTCTTTCGATCTTGCTTTGTGCAAAAGCAACCTCATATTGCAGCTTGATCTGCCGGGCCCTGTAATGGAAGACGATATATATGATACCCACCGCCACGGTAACATACAGCAAATAAGCCCACCAGGTCCGGAACCAGGGAGGCAATACCGTAACTTTAAGCAGGGTTGTCGCTTCACTCCAGTTCTTGTAGCCATCGGCCACCTTTACCTTAAACACATAGCTGCCTTCCTCCAACCTGGTATACGTTGCCGTCCTGTTGCTTCCCGGATAGTTCCAGTCCTTATCCCAGCCTTCCAAATAATAAGCATAGCAGATCTTATCGGGTGTGGAATACTCAGGGCTGACAAAAGTCAGGGACAACACGGCCTTATCATAAGGCAGACGCATGGAGCTGACCCCGTCGCCACCAGCCGCCATGATCAGGGGACTGCTTCTTTCCGAAGGTGTATTGTTAATGGAAATATTGGACAGCAGGACAGTATGCTCTTCACGCAACGGCCGGATCTTGTCAGGAGAAAAGATATTCATACCCTTTATGCCGCCAAACACAAGCTCTCCCGAACGCAGCCTCAGTGCGGCATGGAAGCTGAGCTGATTGCTCAACAGACCGTCAGACTGGGCGATATTACTGAATGTCCCGGCGCCGGTGGCAAATACCGAAATGCCTTTGAAAGTAGCCAGCCATAGATTGCCCTTGTCATCGGGGACGATCTGCAACACCACATTGTTCGCAAGCCCGTTGTCCTCCGTATAGGATTTGTATTCGCCCGTCGTTCTATTGAATAGCAACAGCCCATTCCCTTGTGTGCCGATCCAGAAATTATGCCGGCTGTCCTCATATATGCTGCGCACCGAGAAGCCGATGGGATAACGGACATGCTTTTTATGCTGACGGTCGATCCTGACCAGCGAGGTATAGTCGCCCCCCCATAGCTGCCCCTCTGCATCTTCATATAAGGTCACCATATTGCGCAGGGTCGTGTCGAATGCCTCAAACCTGCCGGCAGTCTTATTGAATTTGTAAAGCGCCCC
>DASZWE010000025.1:0-3544 GCA_035546735.1 Puia sp. | reverse complement strand
CAGGGTTTATTCAATTATTCCCTGAAGGTATTGCAGGACAGTGAGCTCGCGGGGGATGCGGTACAGGAGCTTTTTATCAGGATATGGATGAAAAGATCCACCATCGGGGCACTTCGAAAAGTAAAACCCTATTTCTTTACGGCCCTTCGGCGTCAAATACTCAATCAGTTGCGTAACCTCCGGCTCAGGGACCTGAAGATCGGCGGCATGCCCCAGCCGGACATCGACTTTTCCCCGGAGGAGATCGTGATCCGCAAAGAGGAATACGGATCATTACAGGGCAGGGTCGTCGAGCTGTTGAATGCGCTGCCCCAGCGTCAAAAAGAGGTGATCTACCTCCATTATTTCGAAGATATGGATTATACCCAGATCGCGGAGATCATGGGCATTCGTTATCAGTCCGTTTTAAATCTCACCCAGAAGGCCCTCCAAAAGTTGCGTTCTGCCAATCTGCTGACAGCATTTCTGCTGCTATTCGATTTTTTTTCCCAAAAGAGAGTATGAAAATAAAATTCATGTGTCTTTTCCAATAAAAAGGCTTCATGGACCAACAGCAGCATTCCTTTGACAACGGAGAACTCCCTTTTGAATTCCGGCCCAAACCCGTAGACGAACAATTACGCGAGGACAACTGGCGGGCGGTAGAAGAAGCTATCCGCCAGCCGGAAGAAGCTCCGGTCAGAAGACTCCCCTGGTTACGGGCATCGCTGGCCGCGGCTTCGCTGGTGCTGGTCCTCGTTGGGATATGGTACGTGGGCACCCGCACGGGTACACCCCTGATGTCCCAGGAGAAAACGAGCTATGGTGAGATAAAGACCATCTTATTGCCGGATAGCTCCATAGTGATGCTGAATGGCAACTCCTCCCTCCGGATGTTGCAGCAATGGGGACCGGCCGACAACCGTGAAGTCTGGTTGGACGGAGAGGCCTATTTCCAGGTGCAGAAACAGCACTCCGCACGAAAAGGGTTTGTCGTGCATACCAAAGAGGTGGACGTAGAAGTACTGGGTACCCGATTCAACGTCAATACCAGAAGACAGCAATCCATCGTATCGCTGGAAGAAGGAAAAGTACGGCTGTCCGTGCATGGGGAAGTATCCGTGGTGAATAAAGACTCGGCCATCGTTATGCGGCCGGGTCAGACAGTGGTGGTGGATGCATCCAGCGCGCCGAAGGTGAATGAAGAGAAAAATGTTACGGCCCATTCCGGATGGACCAAAAACGAATTTCATTTCGACAATACCTCCCTGGCCGAAATTGCACGGCTCATGGAAGATACTTATGGATACAAGATGACGGTAACGGATAGTTCTTTATGGAAGCTGTCCATCTCCGGCGATCTGCGGGCTTCCAATATACAGGAATTGATAAAAGTGCTGGAAGTGACATTGAAGATCACCATGCGCATTGACAGAGAGGGAAAGATCATTTATGTGACAAGACCCTGACCAGAATAGACTTTTTATATACGCGTCATACGACATTGTAACGATTCAAAGCTAAAACATGCTATATGAGAAATCATGCCTACACATGTAAATTCGTTCTATTTATCCTGCTGTTCATGGGCTGCAGCAACTTCATGAATGCCCGCTCGCAGACGGGTACATGGCTGGTGTCCTATGCACAAGTCACTGCTCCGCCGGTGGACCCGGATCAGGCCCGCGCTATTTCCAGCATCCTCTCGGACGCGAGGAAAACATTCGACGTGGATTTTATCTATGAGTCGAAGATACTCCCCGATGTGAAGCTGGTGATGGATGTCGAGCGGTTCAAACATGTCGAGGATTTTCTTACCGAGCTGCTGCGGCCTTATAACCTTAAATTCAAAAAGGTGCTCACCAGGGCGTATGTGATCTATGCCAACAGCACAGAGCTCAAGCGGCTGATGGCCATCGTTGGTCATGGAGAAAGCATCCCCGTTGAGATCTTGCACGCACGGGGTACAAAGGAAGTTCCTCCCATCGTCATCACCGGGCGTATCATGGACGAGAAGGCGGCACCACTGGAAGGCGTGAGCATTGTGGTGAAAGGCACCACCAGGGGCACCATCACCGACAAGACCGGCAATTTCCGGCTGGAAGTGCCGGATGAAAAAGCAGTCCTTCTCATTTCACTCGTCGGATATCAGACCCGGGAGGTGGCAGTAGGCAGCCAGACAAATTTCCAGCTGGCGCTGGTATCCCAGTCACAATCCCTGAATGATGTAGTGGTAGTGGGCTATGGCACACAAAAGAAAAGCGTGGTCACCGGCGCTATTTCCAGTGTGAAATCCAGCGACCTGGAGAACATGCCGGTATACAGGCTTGAACAGTCGCTGCAGGGCCGGACGTCCGGATTGACGATTGCAGCCAGCTCAGGGCAGCCGGGTTCCAGCTCCACCGTGAGGATACGGGGCACGACCTCCATCAATAACAGCGATCCGCTGTATGTAGTGGACGGAGTACCGATCGATGTAGGGGGGATCGACTACCTGAACCAGTCAGATATCGAGTCGATAGAAGTATTGAAGGATGCGGCTTCCGCCGCCATCTATGGAGCGCGCGCCGCCAGCGGCGTAATCCTGGTGACCACGAAGAAAGGGAGGGCGGGCGTCATGCGCATGAACTATAATGGCTACTACGGCACCCAGGCGCCCGCCAGGAAATTGCACCTGCTCAACGCCACACAATACGCTACGTTGCGGAATGAATCTTCCATCGCAGGCGGCGGAGGCATCCTGTTCCCCAACCCTGCTGCATTGGGCAAGGGCACGGACTGGCAGGACGCCATCTTCAACAATGACGCAAGGATCCAGGATCATGAGCTGAGCGTGAGCGGAGGCGGCGAAAGGTCCACATTCTATGGATCATTCGGATATTTCGATCAGACAGGCATCGTTGCTTCACCCATTTCCTATTACAAGCGGTTGACAAGCCGGTTCAATTCCACGCACAAATTGAAAAGCTGGCTTACATTCGGAGAGAACATCGGATACTCTCACATCAAAGCCCAGGGATTAGGCAACACCAATGGCGAGTATGGCGGTCCCCTGAGCTCGGCCATCAACCTGGACCCGCTGACGCCGTTGGTGATCACCGATCCGGCCATTCTCAATGACACCAACAATATTTATCATACCAAGCCGGTGATAAAAGACGCGCTGGGACGTCCTTATGCCATTTCTAATTATGTAGGACAGGAAGAGACCAACCCGCTGGCCTATATCCAGACACAGCAGGGATATGGATGGTCGGACAACATCGTGGGTGACGCCTACCTGGAAATAGAACCTGTCAAAGGTCTGAAGCTTCGTAGCGACATCGGGACGAAGCTGGCTTTCTATGGCAGCGAGGGTTTTACTCCCATTTATTACCTCAATGGCTCCAGCTCTAATCCTACCACCTCTTTCTACCGGGAGAATGACAAGGGATTTATCTACAACTGGGAGAACACGGCCTCGTATACCCGCAGCATAGGACAGCACAATATCACCGTGCTGGTGGGCGCCAGCGCTTTTAAACAAACTTCCAGCGGCGTCAGCGGTACGTACAAGAACATGCCG
>DASZWE010000024.1:0-7735 GCA_035546735.1 Puia sp. | reverse complement strand
AAGAATGGATATTTGTATATTTATCTTACGAATGAGACGAAGAGTGTCTCCGTATTCTTTGATAATCTAAGTGTTACCCATTATCCTGGTCCGTTGTTGGAGGAAACGCATTATTATCCGTTCGGACTCACTATGGCGGGGATTAGTGATAAAGCATTGAAGGGTTCATATGGGGAGAACAAGTATCGTTACAACGGAAAGGAATTGCAGAATAAAGAATTTATAGATGGCTCTGGATTGGAGGAATATGACTATGGAAAAAGGATGTACAATAGTCAAATAGGCAGGTGGATGACCGAAGACCCGTTAAGTGATAACTTTAATGGAGAAACTCCCTACTGTTATGCGGGAAATGACCCTGTTAATAAATATGATGTAGGAGGGAAATTTAAATTTCCAGTAAAAGATGAGGCTAGAATTAAAAGAGATTATCCTCTTTTTTATAAATATATAAAATCTGGCATACAGGATCTGTTAAAAAGCGATCGGGTAGTAGAAGCATTTATGAAGTATGGGCATATGAACCGTACTACACTCATGAATGAATTTAAATTCGGCTCTGGAGCGGAAATAATTGTTAAAGATTTAGGTGGATTTCACAAAGGAAGAACCCAGAGGGAAAAGGCAGAGCATAATATCGAGTTGGATGAAAGGTTTCTGAAATTATTGCAGAAAGCCAAACCGGACGATAAGGACGCTGCATTGTTAGTTGCGATGTTTACCTTGCTGCATGAAGAAGCTCATAGAGGAAATTTAGCAGACCATATGGATAATCCTAATCGGACAACATCAGAAGATGGGTACTCCTTGGTTGACGAAATCTATGGGCCCTTAGCTGAAAATGGATTCATAAATTCTACTTTCCAAGACAAAGATTGGGAGCAAAACCTAATTATTGGAGCTCGCATGGTAATTGACGATAAAAAAAGCCGAAATCAATCAGAGGACTTACCAACAGGAAATTGGGACAGTGCGATTAAATGGGTCGGTAATTTACTTGTTACGAACCCGAATATTAAATTGACAGTTATCGTAAATTAACACATTATGAAAAGCGCAATATTTCTTATTTTTCTTTTCTTATCTTCTTCTGTATACGCTCAGTCGGTTGAACGCTGTGAGATACTTAAGCAAATTTGTAATAACGAAAAGGTACAAAAAGGCTTAAAACTTGATCAAACAGACAAAAAACCGGTGTTAGTAGATAAAGAAGGTGAATTTAAGGACTGTGGCTCTATACCTTTTGGGAGTCACGTAGCTATGGTGATCTATGATGATTCCTTATCTAAAAAAATGACCAAAAAAGATCCTTTGGTCCTGTTTCATGATAGCTGTAACTTTTATATAATCCTGCATCTTCGAGAAAAAAGCCTCAATTATTACTTATTTGATATTATACATCCATATTCTGGATTAGAATGTGAAGGCGTCATGAGAAGGGTGAATCATTCTTATAAGCTAGTAAGTTTGCATACTTATGTACTATAGATATTGTTGATTAGAATAAAGACATGACATGGCAAAAAAATCGACCTACATAGTTCTGTTCATTTTTCTGTCATCCGTTTGTGCAGCGCAACCAAATGCCGGCGCAATTGACACAACACGTGCCAGCTGCGAAAATGCTCCATCCCGAAAGGCTATTACAGTCGCCACTGACTTTATGAATGCGCTCATTAAGGGTGCTTCCTCTGAAACCCTGAGGAGTCATTGCGCTGTCCCATTCTGTCATGACGACACGATCCTGGTTCTAACAAATAGTGAGCTAAAGAAATTTTTTGACAACCTGTCAAGTGCTTCTTCCCAAAGCATTCTGAAAAACCATCCCCGTCTGGATAGTGTATATGTTTATGGAGTTCAGAAAGGAGTACTACATGGAATAATTCCGATGAACATCTATATAACGGTAGCCAATATAAAATTCAACGTACAAGGCCAGGAGCCCTCAAAACAGCTGGTTTTGGCTGTTGAAATGAGTGATACGGGCAAAATAGTGGGCATGTCAGACTGAATGCCTGTCTACTCCCTATACACCCCCACCCCCTCCAGCCCCACCGGATAATAAGGCGAACGTCTCGTCCAGTTGTGCGCCGTCAGATTATGCTGCAATGTCTTCATATAATTGCCCAGCGTCGTCACCACCCGGATGGTTAGATTATTGTCCCCCGCCCTTACATCACCACTGATCTCATAAAGATGCTCCCCATACCACTTGACCCCAATGACCCGCCCATTGATCTCCACCTCCGAAACATCACGCAAATGGCCCAGGTCCAGCCAGATCCGTCGGGCGCCGTCCTCCACCATATCCCCCTTCCTCACCAGCTTCCCCCGGTATTCGATGGTCCCCGCAAACCCATGCCATTCGGACTGCGCGTCAAAGGCTTTTAGCTCCTCCATGGTCACCGTCCGCACGGTTCCATCCACGTGATGAAAAGTTACCTGCCACTCGGGGATCACCCGGCATGTCTCATCCACCTTCAGCGCGGCCTTCGTAATAAAACGGCATTCGGCCGCGGCCTCCCCACCGGCCCCCGGCCCAAACACGATCAACCGCGACTCGGCAGGCTCCAGCGTCAGCGTCAACACATTCTTCGCCCCAGCCCCAGATCCGGACCCAGCCCCAGCCCCGCCCCCATCGGCATACAGACAACGTCCTCCCGTCTCCGCATCCCAGCACCACGCCTCCTTGTCCCCCACGGGAAACACCGCCTCAAAACTGTTCGACCGCGTCCCACTATAGTTGACAAAAAAATACAGATCGTTCGTCCCGTCCGAATAGTGTAACGTGCTCACATAGTCCACAGGATGGCTGACAGCCACTTCCGCCACCAGCCCAAACTCGGAAGCCAGCCCCTTGAACCAGCCCACCATGTCCTCCTCGTCGATGGATCGCACCCCCGTAGTATGCGGATGCTTCCGCAACAGACCGTCCACAGTATCTTTTATCCTGGCTGATCGGCGCGCATGGTCCTGCAACCCCGCCGACAGATGCGGCGTCTTATCGATAAAGATGAGCTTACCGCCCCCATCCGCAAATTTCTTAAGGACCGCAGCGGTGCCGGAAGTAATAGACTCCACCTCGGGCAGCAACAGCGCCTTATAAGCACGTCGTCCATACACCAGGGCGCCCCCTCTCACCGTACATTGCCCCAGCACCTCCTCCGACACATAATCACAGCCATGCCCATTCTGATGAACGGCCTCCCATATCTTATGAACATAGCGGGGATAGACCACATTCGGATACGGATCGCGCTGGAATCCGTATTTCGAAGCCATATCCGCCATCGGATGCAGCACCGCCACCGCCGCCTGCATATCACATTGCTGGAACACAGCCGACAACCGCGCCTTATAATCCGCCCAAAGCCTGAAATAAGGCCACCATGTATTATGTTCATTGAAATAGGAACCATACCGAACCCACCCGGGGAAAGGCGCCTCCGGAGGACTGTAATTGAACCCATGCAGGATGGAAGCCGTAACACCCGACAGCATGCTCTGGTCACCCGCCAGCTTGATCCGCTCCAGCGTACCATGAAAGGGATCGTCCGTATTGGTCATCTCCTCACAGCTGATAAGCCGCCGGCCCGACAGATGCGCCGAAGAAGAGACAAATTTATTGATCATCGTATAGTTGCGCCCCTTGCGATAATCCCCCGTACCAAAATCATCGATGGCGTCGGTCCAGATCCATGTCTCGCACTCCGGTATATCCACCATCATCCCCGAAGCAATCGGATCGCAATCCATACCATACGCCTGCATCCTCGACTTCACCCCATGCTTTGTACACCAGCCGGCAAAGGTTTTGATAAACCGCTCTTCAAAAAGCTCCCGCTTGGTCATTTCCAGGTCATACCGCACCAGCCCCACACGCTCCTGTAACGAGGGCCCGAACTGCGCTCCATACGCCTCATGCACGGCATTGCCCATCTCCCCCACTTTAAAAAGGACGAACGGCAGCCAGGGCTCCAGGTCATATCCTCTCCGCTGCCGGAACTGCGCATACATATCGCTACACCAGTTGGCGCCCTCCAGCTCGATACTGTCCGTAAAAAAGGCGCGGAAATAATCCCCCAAACGCCCCAGCCGGGTCGTCAGCTTGTCGGAGATGCGATCCAGGTATTTCTCCACCGCCGCCTTGTCATAATGATTGAGCACGGGTCCGCTGGCACCCGGTGCGCCATTGATCACCGCCATAAAGCCAGTGATCTTCACCAGGTAGTACAGCACATGTGGCCCTTCCGGCACCTCGATGGTCAATTGGTCATCCTTCAGCTGCCCATCCAACGTTACAACCTGATCGAGGCCATTCAGCTGCGCCGGCACCAGCCGCAGCGTAAATAATTCTTTCAGCGGGTCCGCATATGCGCTGACAAAAGCCGGATGCACACTGTCCAACAATTCCTTTTTACTAATTGTCACCTTCTGCCCTCCCGTCAGATCACGGGTACCCAATGCCACCATTTGCGTCTGCTCCTCCCTCGACAAGAACTCTCCACCATACGGCCACCCCGATCCGACGATCATATCACAGACGATCCCCTTCTCCTTTGCACCTTTCAAAGCCGCTGCCAGCGCATCGAGCCATTCATCGCTCAGATAAAGCAGCGACGGAATGCCCATCGCGTCCGCCTCGCCGGGGAATTTTATGGGATTGATCTCCACTCCACCAATGCCGGCGGTCTTCATGACATCCAGCTCCCGCAACAGCTCTTCCGCCGTTACCCTGTCCCCATTCCACCACCAGCGGACAAAAGGACGGTATTGCCCGGCCGGGTCCTGGAAAATAGTATACAGCCCTCCGGCATCAGCCCGCCCCGCTGCCCCTGCCCCTGGCACGACGCCCGCCAACCCCCATGTCCGGCCAAACCCTCGCAAAGGCAACGCCCCGGCGGCAAAGGACGTCAGCCGTATAAAATCCCGTCTATCCATTATCGTTACAATTAAAATATCACCCGTATCACATTCTCCCGCGGGCTCATCCGAAATACAGCTCCGTCCGATGGTTGGGAAAAACTCCCCTTCTCCATTTGCACATCATATTTCATCCCCTCGAACACACAATCCACCCGCTGCGCTCCCACCGTCCCAAAAGGCAGGCTCACGCCCTCCGCCGTCGTCAGCTCCAGCCACCAGGCAGCAGCGCCCCCTCCCTTCAGCGCCATCGTCATCTTTTTCTCCGACAGCTCGATCTCCAGGCTGCCCTTTACCGTCTTTAAAGGCCATGTAATACGCATCGTCGCCGCATCCACCCGGCTGAACACCGGATCACCCCCCTCCAGCAGCTGCTTCCTGCCATCCACCATTCCATACAAACGCATCCCCGCCAGTTGGTCCTTCTTGCTCCAAATATAGCCATCTACAAAAGGCAACGTGAAAAACCTGCACTCATTCTCCGTCACAGGCGTCGTCTCATACACAGACGGCATCTTTTCATCAAAAAGATGTATATCCCGGATACGTAAGGTACCATGTTCCCAAATAATATTCATCCTGTACCATCTGGTATCGAACCAGATAGTCTTGCGATCGCTGCCTTCTATGTCCTTGCTGACCGAAAAGCTCGTAGCCGGCGTCACCTTATATTGCTTCCTGAACCATTTACCCGAAACCTCCATCGTCTCCACCCTGATCTTATGCTCGTCCCGCAGACGCGCGATCAGCGGCATCTGTATTCCGAACCCCTTCGACATCCCCGCCCAGGTGAACGAATTCTCCTGTCCCGCCTGCGTATAATTGAACCCAAGCGAAGGATCGTCCACAAAAGCATGGAAGAACCAGTCGACCCAGGCCTCATTGCCCCCGCCAAACCGGTACACAGGCTCCAGCGTCACCACCCCCTGCCGGGAAGAGCCTAGCCCATTGTCATACTGCCGCACCGGATCGCTCCCCAGCATCCGGAATATCGGTACAGGTATCTGCTGCCCGGCATGCTGCGCCGGCATATACGAATTGATCTTGCTGGGATAATAAGCCTGGTTCCAATAGCCGCCCCACAACGTATACCCATCCGTACCGTACTGATCCTTGCAATTGCAGGACGCCACGATATGATACTTCGTATACATATAGTTCAGGCTATACGCATCGATGAACCACGAACCCACCGTCCTGGGATAATATCCGAAGATCTTTTTGAAGTCCTCCATATACACGTCTATCAGCTTCTCCCGCTCCTGCGGCGTATAGCCCGTGGAAAAGCCGATATTGGCCCGCCAGTCCCAGGGATAGCGTCCCCGCCACTTCATACCAGCCTTCTCCACCAATGGCTGCGGTATCTCCCACCAGCCCCCGATCTCAAAGGAATCCCGCGACAGCCCCTTCAGCAGCAACTGATACCGGCCATCCATCAAAGCATCGTACTGCAATAAAAAAGTTCCGCCCAACCTATACTTTTTCATGATCTCCACCTGCTTCACCACCGTCTGGTACAATACATCCTCCGTAATGGCGGGATCCCGTGGCTCCAGCAGCCGGATAAAGTTGACGATGTTCACGATCTTGGGAGAAGGCTGAGCGATCCCGGCAGGCGCCTGCGCGGCCAGCCGGCTGGAACAAAGAAGACCGGCTACGAGGAATGCCGGCAAATTAGTCAGTCGTCTCATAAATTAATCTTGTATTTTCTGATGATTGCCTGGTCCTCAGGTGGCAGCGCGCTCAAGGGCACAGGCTTGTCCTGTGGCCTGATCCCCTTCTGATTGATCTCACCCATCAGACTCCAGTTCCTCGTACTGCCGGACTCGGGTTCCTTTGCCGGCTTGTCATATCGGGTCAGATCGATGATCTTCCCATTCGATCCATCCACGTTGCTTAGAACAGCCAGTCGAAAATCCTTGTTCATAAACCAGCGGATCTTCTTATCCTTGTCCGATCCACCTATGCCGGAACCATTCTCTTCAAATCGGTAGTTAAAACTATTCTGCTTATAATGTTTGCGCCAGATCAGCCCGAATTCCCCCTGCGTCACACATCGCACACCGGGCCAACGCTTTTTGATGGCCTCCAGCCACAACGTCAGATCATTGACATCGTAAGGCAGGGACAGCTCCCAGCAATTAGTAACCCACCCAAAACCATTTAGCTGAAATCCCTTGTCGAAATGGATGGCGGTGGTATATACCATCTCGTCCAGTCCGGTCTGTAACCCGTATTTTCCCAGGGTCTCGATTGGACCAACACCCATCCGGCTATTGAAGCCTTCCGCGAAACCCGGTCTCCTCGCCGCCAGGAAATCGCATGTCCACCCATCCAGGTTCACACAGTCGATAAAGTCGTCCTTCCCCTGCGCCGGTTTACAGAAATGTTCCGTCGACGGATAAAACGGATAGCTCACCGAACCATCCCCATCCTGGTTGTCGATGGAATACTGGCTCCAGATATTCGCCTGGCAAACATGGATATCCTCTTCCTTTGCCAGGTACTCCATGTTCCTGGAAGACAGGAATCCGGCAACGATGCTCAAAGGACGATAACCCCGCCCCACGATCTCCGACACCCTGGCCAGCCCCTCATGCAGGTCCTTGTTGACCTGATCCGAGGAATTGTACGCATTGGCAAAATAAGCGCCCGGGATAAAGGTAACCTCGTCGCCATACTTGTAGTGATAGTCCGCCACCAGTTTCCGGATTTGCATATAATTGTCGGATGTATCGTGTAAAGCAAGCCAGCTAAGGGCCCAGGTGATCTTCGCACCCGGGAATCCCTTTGCGATGGCTTTTCTGAAATT
>DASZWE010000023.1:0-4540 GCA_035546735.1 Puia sp. | reverse complement strand
ACCTTACTACGACAAGATAGACCAGCTGCTGGGTGTATACGGCACCAATGAGGGACTGGAAAACGATCCGGATGGATTCTTCCTGCCTCCTCCCAAACCCAGGCTGCACGAGCTGATGATCAAGAAGGCGGCTACCGGCATCGGCATTCCGGTAATACCTTCCCGTATGTCCATTCTTACCAAACAGATCAATAAGGAAAGAGGACAGTGCTTCTACTGTTCGCAGTGCGGCCGCAGCTGTAAGGTCTATGCCGACTTCTCGTCGTCCAGCGTCCTGGTGATACCCGCCCTGAAAACGGGCAATCTCGACCTGGTGACCAATGCCATGGCCCGCGAAGTGCTCACCAACAAGGAAGGACTCGCCACAGGGGTCTCCTATATCAATAAGGACGATATGCAGGAATACCAGGTCACCGGCCGCACCGTGATACTGGCAGCCAGCGCCTGCGAAAGCGCACGGCTGCTGCTGAACTCCAAATCCACCCGCTATCCCAATGGCCTGGCCAATGGCAGCGGCGCGGTCGGCAGATACCTGCACGACTCCACGGGCGCCGATATGGGCGGGATCATCCCCCACCTCCTGGACCGCAAACGCTACAACGAAGACGGCACAGGCGGCATGCACGTGTATACGCCCTGGTGGCTGGATAATAAAAAGCTGGATTTCCCCCGCGGCTATCACATCGAATACGGGGGAGGTTTTGGAATGCCGCTGTATGGTTTTGAATGGGGCATCGAAAAGATCAACGGGGATGCGAAGATCATGGGCAAGGCCAAAGAGCCCGGTGGCTATGGCGCCTCGCTAAAGGATGATTATCGCCGTCTGTTCGGTGCGCATGTGGGTATGGCCGGTCGCGGTGAAGCCGTTGCCAACTACAACAACTATTGCGAGATCGATCCACAGGTAGTGGACAAATATGGTATACCTGTATTACGATTCAATACCAGCCATTCGGAATACGAGATCAAACAGGCAAAGCACATGAAGGAAACCTTCAAGGAGATCCTTCATGCCATGGGCGCCGTGGTCACCTGGGGAGGCGACGATGGTCCGGAAAACAACTATGGTATTCATGCACCTGGTAATATCATCCACGAAGCAGGTACCGTCCGTATGGGTAATGATCCCAAACACTCGCCCCTGAACAAGTGGAGCCAGTCCCATGAATGCAAGAACCTGTTCTGCGTGGACGGAGGTCCATTCGTATCGCAGGCCGATAAGAATATCACCTGGACAATACTGGCATTGTCCATGCGCACCAGTGAATACATTGTGGACGAAATGAAAAAACGCAATATTTAGTATGGACAGAAGAAAATCCATTAAAGCCATCATCGTAGGGACAGTGGCTTCGGGAGTGCTGGTTGAAGCCTGCAAACCCGGAGAAGATAAAAAAGAAGAAGCTGCCAGGACTGCCGATGCCGGCGCCTCGCCGGAAACCAACCGGATGAAGGAAGAGGAGGAACATTATAAAGAAGTAGTGGCCAAGACCTATTTTACGCCCGATGAAATGGCTACGATCACCGTTTTGGGGGACATCATCATCCCGAAAGACGAGCACAGCGGCAGCGCATCGGACGCCAAGGTGCCGGAATTCATCGAATTCATCGTAAAGGACATGCCTGCACATCAGATCCCGATGCGGGGAGGACTCCGCTGGCTGGATGTGCAATGCCTCAACAGATACGGCAAACCTTTCAAGGATTGCTCTCACGAGCAGCAGATAGAAATGGTGGATGAGATCGCCTGGCCTAAAAAGGCAAAGCCCGAAATGGCGCAAGGCGTCGCCTTCTTCAACCTCATGCGTAACCTGGTGTCCACCGGATTCTTTACTTCCCAGATAGGCGTAAAGGACCTTGGCTATGTGGGTAATGTCCCCAATCAATGGAATGGAGTTCCCGAGGACGTCCTCAAGCAATATGGACTGGCTTATACCGAGAAAGAGCTGAAGGAGTGTGTCAGCTTCTCATGATCTGCCGGAGGGATAAGATGGTAAGATAGTCGGCTGCCGGCCCAGCAGCATATAGCTACTGAGCCAGGCTTCTGTTCGGCCGTCGAACGGACGTAGCGAAGGAGCATGGTCTCGGCGGTGGAGAAAACGCCAGTCCGCTCATCTCACGCACACGATAAAATAGTTGAAAAATGGACCTGTGGTCCGCTAGTTGTCAAGAGGTTTGTAATAAAACCCTTCTTCGTTGAGCACAAAGCTATTGGGAACAAAACTAAGAAGGGATTGTTTTACCATAGCTGCAGCCTCCTGTTGATAATGCAGACCTACTTCCGGTGTCCGCATGGCAAACTGCCAGCTTTGTATTTTCAGCAGCGCGATCCTGCTTTCCTGTAATAGGTAATTTTCCGATTGGCGAAACTCTTCTGCCAAATGATCCTGGTTGTTGCGTATATCAGGGGTCATAGGGAATCAGCATTAGTTTTTAAAGAATATTGGATTGTAGTCTTAAACGTATACCGTCGTCATAAAATTGTGTGTTCAAACCCCTTTTCCTTGTGCAGGAATTTTTTTCCCGATAAGGGAATGAAAAAAAAGAGCGCACTTTTTTAATTTAATGATTATCAATTATTTATGTTTTGGCACCTTATTCGTAATCTTTCTATCGAAATTGATCCTAAACAAGTTCTTCAAGATATTGACCTTAAAAACAAATTTGACGGCCATCAATTAGTTTAAAAAAGGTTTTTAGTTTTTTCAGGCTTACAGGTTACTTCTACAAAAAAGTGAAAATCGCCCCTTCTGTAAAAAGTAAGGGGCGTTTTCATTTTAGCGTATCAATAATGAAGTTCCTTTCTGGAAGATATTTTTCCCCGTATCCCTGTCGACATAACGGAGCATCCATACATAGGTGTCGGCAGGCGCCGGATGCCCTCCTATCGTTCCATCCCATTTTGACAGCCAGCCGCTGGAGCTGAATATCAGCTGTCCCCAGCGGTTATAGACCCTGAATTCCAGGTTGTCCGCCTTGAAGGCATTCAACGGATAGAGATAGTCGTTCAGGCCATCCCCATTAGGAGTAAAGGCGGTGGGAACGGCAATATAGCAGGACTTTAATACATCTATCACTTGATTGGTCCTGGATAAACATCCCAGCGTATTGTATACGGTGAGCGTGACATTGTATTTCTTTTCGACGCCGATGACGGGATATACATGATCAGCGGGAAAGGAGTCGGTGCTGGTCGCCCCGTCTCCAAAGTCCCAGTGCCAGGAGCTGATATGCCCGGTCGATAGATTTTTGAACATGGCGGCATCCTTGGGGCAAAGTATATTGGGCGCCTCGAAAACCGCGCTGATGGCATTGTCCAGCGTAAAGACCTTCGAGAGCGTATCGCTGCAGACACCGTTGGAGACGATGAGCTGTATAGTCTTATCGGTGTCACCGCTCAATACGGGATAAATATGCCCGGGATCTTTCGCATGGCTCGTATCCATGCCATCGAATGTCCATGTCCATTGATCGACTCCATTTTTATCCGGATAAGAAAGATCAATGGTGTCGTATTTGCAGCCCCAATGGATCTGGCTCAGGAAATCTGCAGAGACAGTATCCTTCGTTGCAAAGAGCACGGTTTCACCCGCAGGGGTCTCCATTCCGCATTCATCGATGATCGTGTTGCCATCGCCGCCCCTGACCAGCATGATCTGGTAGCTGCCTCCCGTCTGAATAGGAGCCGACAAATGCACCTGTATCGTATAGGACTTGCCGCTGACATCGCAAACACCATTGGCGGAGGTCACCGTCACAGGGGTTGTTCCGCTGACGATAAAATCACTGCCGTTGGCAGCGATGGAGCTGCAAAGTATCTCTTTCGAAAACACCAGTTCCAGCACGTCCGGCGCACATCCGACTGGAGAGAGACTATCCATGGGCGTTGGGACCAGCGGCACTACCTGCATCGGCATGGATGCCCCTGCCTGCAATTCCTGACCACAATCGTCCAGCACGGTGTTGCCATCCGTTCCTGTTTGTACGGACAATGTATAGGCACCTGGCGCCAGACCTCCGTTCAACGTCAGCGTCACGGTATCCATATCAAAACCCGTATTGCAGCTGGTGGAATAAGCCCCCGTGACCTTGGCCAGGGCCGGGCTGATGATAAAGTCGCTGCCATCTGCGGCAAGGCTCTTGCACTGCATCTTTTTGTTGAATACTACCTGTATCTCACTGCCATCGCAAATGGCCCTGACGTTTTTCAACGCGGGCACTACTGTATCCGTGATGACAGCCGTTCCCCCTCCAAAGGCGAGGTCATATCCACTCTGATCGTTACCCGAAAAATGGCTGATCATGAGAAGATACTGATGCCCCTGTACAATATTGGGAAGCTTGCTGAAGATGGGTGGATTATGAGTGTTGTCGGACCCGCATTCCATCAGATTTGTCGCGGTGGAAGACGTGCCGGTGACGCCGTGTCTGCCGCTCCAGTTGCAGCCTATCACCAGACTGACATCACTAAAGACATCCGACGTGTTATGTCCCGTAATATCGAATAGCTGCCAGTCGTAGTCATCATTTAAGTTTTTAG
>DASZWE010000022.1:0-10509 GCA_035546735.1 Puia sp. | reverse complement strand
ATAATACCCTATAAATATATGTAAAATATTGATCATAGCATAGATGGCTTTATCAGCCCGTACTTTCCGCTCAAATGCATCAGGCATAGAGCGCCACACTTCCAAAAAGGCGGGCCTGCGGGAAACCCATCCCGGCCGTTGGGACAGAGGTGATTTCCAGTCCCCCCGAATGACGGTAAATTGGGCAAAAATCGACCTATGCAGATCAGACACCTGGTAATGGCCTCTTTTACCCTTGCAGCCACGTTGGCGGCCATCTCCTGCCATAAAGATCCGGCGCCCCAGCCTCAACCCCAACCCAGCCATCCTCCGGATATCGCGGCGGTAAGGCTAAAAGACATCAACGAACCGCACCTGCCCTCGCCCTTCTATCATTTTGAGTACAATGATTCGGGCTATATCACCAACGCCAGCTTCTCATCCGGCCTGGGCATCTACGACCTTGTCTACTCCAGCAAAAGGCTCTTCCAGATGAAAATGAATACGCTCCCGAATAAGGATGTCCTTCAATACAGCTATCAGAATGACGACGTCGTGACGATCAACATCACGGACAAGCATGGTGTTAACTACAGAAGGGCCTATCTTAGCTATACTCCCTCCCATCAGCTGAAACAGCTCGATTGGGTGCTAAAAGTGGCTGACGGAGGCTTTGTCCCTGAGCAAACGCTGCTGCTGAGCTACTATTCCGATGGCAATCTGGAAGAGCTGACCACCCATTATCATGCGGTAGGGCCTCAAATAGATGAGCAATTTACCGACAGGTTCGAGAATTATGACGACAGGATAAATGTAGATGCATTCACGCTGTTGCACTCGGATCAAAACCATCATCTTTACCTGCTGCCCGGAATAAAAATTCAGATGAACAATGCCCGCAGGAATATCCGTACGGGCGACGGCGTCAATTATGACGTAAGTTATACGTATACCTACGATAGCAAAGGCAGGCCCACATTCAGATCGGGAGACCTGCTCTGGCAATCGGGGGACGACAGTGGGAAGCATTTCCAGGTGTCAACGACATTCTCCTATTACGATTGATCAGCTAAAGACATTACATTACCGATAGAAAAAGGCCGCCTCATTGTCTGAGACGGCCTCGTTATTATTATAAAAGTCTGCTTACAGCACCAGCAGCTTCGCTGTCGCCACATCCGTAGCAGTCGTCACTTTCACCGTATAGATGCCGGCGCGGAGACCCCGCAGGCTCACAGGGATCACCGGCGAGCTCGGCAGCCCCGTCAGCTGTTTGACCACCGATCCATTACCATCGATGATTTGAATGATAAACTGCCCATCCGCATTGGACACGATCAGGTTGGTCGATCCGATGGCAGGGTTGGGGAGTATGATCACTTTCAGCGGCGGTGCAAAAGTCAGGCTCACCGTATTGGACAGGGTGGATACACCCGGCGATTCGATTTCCTTGAGTCGGTAGTAATCGGTGCCCGGCAGCGGCAGCACATCGACAAAGCTATAGTCCGTTGTCTCATCCGTACTGTTCTTTGCCTGTACCAGCCCAATCGGCAGGAACAACCTGCCATTGAGGCTTTTTTGCACTTCGAACCATTTGGTATCATTCTCCTGCGTGGTAGTCCACTGCAACAGTGCCTTGTTCCCTTGTTTCACCGCCGTAAAGACCAGCGGTGGCTGTGCCGGTCCGGTACCCGGCGGAGTAAAGGAGTATTGAGTGAACACAGGATAGTGGTCCGTCGTAGTAGTGCCATAGTTGGTAACCAGGGTAGCCACATCCGAACGCACCGTCGCCGAAGCGGGCAGATAATATCGGCTCATCGAGTCAGTGAGGACCACGTTATCGATCACGCTGCTGAAATTGACATCGGAATGTTGGCCCGCCGGACTCAACGGCATGGTCGGGAAGGTATACAATGCAGAATCCGTGATGGTGAATGCGCTCCAGGAAGTCACCGGCGGATTAACGCCGGCCGTGATGGTCGTATTCAGATCGTCGTTGAAATCACCCAGGATCACCACATTGTCTGTCGGATATTGCGCTTTCAGCAGCGAATCCAGCGCACGGGCGCCATCGGCGCGACGGGCATACGCCGTCAGCACGGGTGAAGTATTCGCTTTTCCATGAACGTTGATAAAGCGCACCGTCCTGGTATTTGTTCCGCCATGGTTGTCGCTCAGCGTAACATTGGCCGTGAGCATGTATGGGAACCGGCCGCTGGCCCAATCATTATAGTACAGGGTGGCCGGATCGAGAGGATTGTCCACACCCAGCGTAAGCAGGGAGTCGGTGCGTATCATCGATATCTTGGCGGTGTTGTATACAAAGGCCAGCTTTTGCACGGTATTCAGCGGATCGGGGCCACCGGGGATCGTGGGATTGGAGTACGACCCGTATTCACCCACTACAACAGCATATCCGGGCATGGTAGCCACGATGGAATCCAGCGCCTGCTCATCGCACACTTCTTCCAGGGCGTACAGGTCGGCATGCAGGCCGGGCAGGATAGTACCCACATTCTTTTTCTGCAGGGCCTTGTCGGTGGGCCCGAGGGTCGGGTCTGGAGTACCGAACCAGTTCAGGTTCCAGTCGATGACGCTCAGCGTGCTGGCGGGATCGATGCTGTTGCCCTTGACATTGACGATGGCCGTCGAGTCGGAGATAGTAACAAGCACGGAGTCGATGAACTGACGGTTGGAGACAGACGGTTTCAATCGGACGAACACCGGTACCGCCGTGTTATTGGCTGTAGCCTGGTTCAGCGATATGGAATCACTGAAATGCACACTGTCCGTGGAGAGGGCGAAGCTGCCGGAAGACGTGATCGTAACATTGGAGACAAGATCGTTACCTGTGACGATCAGTTTCTGGATAGCAGATGTACCCGCAGCCGTAAATCCGAATTCCAGGTTGCTCGTGCTCAGGGTAAGGCTCGGTGGCGGCGGGGTCAGCGAATTGATCAAACTGACATCGTCGAGTGTCCAGCGCGAACCGTCCTGCGCGGTAGAGGTATAAACAAAGGCGATGAATACGCTCGAATCCTTGAAGGCGGACAGGTTGATATTGGCAGACTGTGTCCAGACATCGGATGCCTGGCTGGGGAATTTCCCATTGAGGTCTGTCCAGTGCGCAAGCGTGGGATCACCCGAACCTGAGTAGTCGGTGGATACCTTCAGCACCAGCGGAGCGCCGGCAAAAGCATTGCGGCTCCAATAGCTCAGCAGGGGGAAGGTCGTCGCGCTGAGATCGAATCGTGGCGTGATGAGCCAGTCCTGGTTGACATGGTCGGCGCCTGCGGCAAATCCGTTGATCTCCACGGCATGTCCGAACGCTGTGGTCCCTGCGGGTGCAGAACTGTCCCGGCCGAAAGTAGTGCAGTCCCAAACCTGGGCGCCCGTTATGCTAAAGGCCGTAAATCCGTTGGGCAATTGGCCGGTACCAAGACAGCTATCGAAGCTGGTAATAAACGGCAGCGGTTGCGGGATAACATTATTGAAAGTGCTGAAGACCCAGTCCGTGCCCGTAAGGCCGGGGAAGCCGTGTCCGAAGGCATCAAGAAAGGTAAAGGACGCCATACGGACCGAGTAGGTGTTCCCTCCGGTCAGCGGCAGATCGATGGTGACAGAATCATTGCTGACCACAATGCGGGGATCGCTCACAGGAAGAGCTATGCTGTCGGCGTTATTGATCACGAGGGTGATATTGCCGGCGCCTTTGACGACGGGCTTGTTGAATACCAGCACAGGGATAGTGCTGGATGGGATATTGGAGGAGTTGTTGGCAGGCACGAGTGTCTGCACGATGGGCGGCTGAGTGGTATATGCCGCATTGTGTGCAATGGGGGTGCCGGCTACAAAGTCGGTGGAATTATTATTGGCATCCTGTCCATCCGGAGAACGTTTGTCCGAGGTGGAATTGGTCAGCACCGGTGCAGGTGCGCCCTCGAAGCCAGTGGCCGTCGGTCCATAGCCCACCAGGTCCATGACAGCGGCGCCGGAAGGATTGGCGCCCGTCTGGGCGGCGGTGGAATTACTGAGGAGAACCTTACCCGCCGTTGCGCTCATGGCGATGCCGCCCGTGACGTCCGGCGTTGGCAGCGGTGTGCTGGGAGTAGCGCCTGCCGACTCCGCCACCAGGAAATAGCCATGGGGAGGAATGATCCCGGTGAGGGAAGTCACCTGCCAGGAAGAACCCGTTGCTGCGGCATATTGCACCGACCAGCCATTGAGATTGACGGCCGTATCGTCGTCGTTGAAAAGTTCGATAAAGTCGTTGGAGTAGATGGAGCCCGAGTTGCCACCCCCACCATATACCTGGTTGACGACGACTTTTGCCGCAGGAGCCGTCACGGCGCCGGACAGCGACACGGTTTGAGAATCGGCTGTTCCCGAATGCAGTACCAGGTATCCATTCACCGTCCCGCCCGAGGTACTTGCTGCAAGCCTCACCAGGATGGGTGTATCGGCTACCGTCCCGTCGTGCTGCGGCAGTGTAAGGGATGTAGAAAAGGTAGCGCCGTTCCCCGAGAGCTCATACCCGGCAGAAACGGACGCCGTGATGTCTGCCGTCAGATTGACGCCGCCGATGGTCACCGTCTGTGCAGCGGATGGGCTTCCAGCCACCGTCGTAAATGACAGGGTGCCGGGAGAAACCGTCAGCGTGGGCAAAGGCACACTGCCGGAAGTGGCAACGGTAACACCCAGGTCGTCTATACGCCAGTTGGCGGTATTTTTCGACGCATTGCCTGCGCCGTTATAGGCGTAGATGCGGATGGTGATGGCTTGCCCCGTAGCGCCCACGATGGAGGTCGCATTGGTGATAAGGGCCCAGGTACTGTTATTGGCCAGGGTGGAAGAAGCCGCCGCCGTAGCAAAATTGTCAAGGCTGGTGCGGATGTCGTAGGCCTGTGGTCCCGTACCCGTGCTCCGGCTGCCAAAATTGATCTGGTTCACCGTGATAGCTACCCCCACGGCAGGCGTCAGCGTCCATTCGAAATAGGTGGTCGTGTCCGGTCTGAAAGCCCCCACATTAGCCGCAGCGCCGGCATTATTGCCGCCTGTGGCGCCTGTATAACCCGAGGAGGCAGAAGTGGTGGTCAGTAACGCGGTCGTACCA
Organism: Puia sp.; assembly: GCA_035546735.1. GTDB lineage: Bacteria > Bacteroidota > Bacteroidia > Chitinophagales > Chitinophagaceae > Puia. Next base: position 5,417 of record DASZWE010000022.1, on the reverse strand, counting down.
TTGTTGTTACCCTGCGATACGGCCGAAACGCTGACTCCCGCAGGAACGCCGGACGAAGGGGTGGAGGTGGAAAAATCCCAGGTGATCTGGGCAGGACTGATCGCCGGCAACAAAAAGGCCAGCATGCATAGGTAAAGTTTTCCCATTGGCAGGATAGTTTTTACGCCAAATCTACAGGAAAACAAGTCCCCGCAACATTTCCAAGTTGAAGAAATTATTAATTAACAGACCTCATCCTCATTTGACAGGCAAACAAAAATTTTTCATTCCGCCAAAAAATCAGTAACTTATAGCGAGGTTTGGAACTATGAAACTTTTTTTTACGATCTTTTTCTCGGTGATCCTTTTGGGCGCCACGGCCCAGACACATTTGCCTGTCACCGGCTGGGGATATGGGTTTAGTCCCTGGCAACCCGTTATGACCTTCCCTTCCTTCAATATCGATGCTACAAAGACCAAATGGCAACTAAAACCATTTGCAAGCCTCACAGCGGGCTATATGTATTTCGGCGGATCCGGCATGTCTTATATGTCAGCCCCTGTCGGACTGGCGCTCTTCCGTCCGTTGAATTCAAATTGGACCGCTTATGGCGCCGCCACCCTTACGCCAACTTTTTTCAATATCAATAGTTTCTCTACTCTCCCGGCCGGCGATCCCAATTATCGCGGTTATCCCTTCCCGGGAGGATATGGAATGGGCCTTACTCCCGGCGTGCAAGGCGGTCTCATCTACACCAACGATGCAAAAACTTTTTCCATCTCAGGCCATGTCCGCTTCGAAAGGAACAGCTATCCCATCTATCCGGCGGAACAAAGGGTGCCTGCAAAATAATTTTTCCCACCGCGAATAGGACCATCCCCCCTCATTGCCTGTCTTCCTAAAAGAGCCTCTTATAGTGTTCTGTATCACGATTTTACCTTAATACCCCTACCCCCATGCCCCAGGATATCCTAAGCCGTCAAAACATTAACAGCGGATAACGAATGTTTGCGGGGAGAACTGGAGAATTTAAAAAATCTTCGCAACCGTTTGCGTAAATAAAACACCACTGATATGAAAACGATTTCAGGTTTTTTGGCCAAGTTTGGAGTGAATATTGCAAAACTCCAAAACGATTGCTATGATTCTACACATGTCTCCCCCTTTGGGCCATAGCTTCCATCGCAAGCTAACATTGTTCCTTTCCTTTGTTTTCCTCTCTCTCCTGTCCACCGCACAGGTAAAGACAGTTACCGGTGTGGTAAAGGACCTCTCCGGCAGTCCTTTATCGGGCGTGTCGGTCGTTATTGAGAAGACCAGCACGGGTACGGTCACCGACTCGATCGGCCATTTTACCATCAGGGTGGCTCCTGGCTCCGTACTTGTCTTTTCTTCGGCCAACGGATACACTTCCAGGGTCACTATCGGTACAAAGAACGAGTACAATATCACTCTGGAAACAAAGGTCAGCTCCTTAAATGATGTGGTCGTAGTCGGTTACGGTCGTCAGAAAAAGGTCAACCTGGTCGGTGCGGTCGGTACGGTGAATGTGGATGAGCATATGACGGATCGATCCATACCCAATATCTCGGTCGGTCTCAGCGGCATGGTGCCCGGTCTTGCGGCTACGCAATCCACCGGCATGGCGGGCAGAAATGGTGCGGCGCTGCTGATCCGCGGCCTGGGCACACCCAACAACAGCAATCCGCTGATAGTGGTGGATGGTATCCCCGACGTGGATATCAACCGGATAAACGTCAACGACATCGAGACCGTGTCCGTCCTCAAGGATGCGGCTTCGGCCTCGGTATATGGCTCCAGGGCCGCAAATGGCGTCATATTGATCACCACCCGCACAGGCAAGGGTATGAAAAATACCGTTTTTACTTTCAACGGTAATACCGCGCTGGAAAAACCCACCAAAGGCATCAGTTTCCTGTCCGACTACCCCCTGGCGCTTACGATAGAACAACGACGTGCTGCCGTCAACACCCTGCCATCCAGTTTCCTGTACAGGAATGGCACCATCGACCAGTGGATGGCCCTGGACAAGATCAATCCCTTGGCCTACCCCAGCACGGACTGGTGGGACATCATCATGCGGGATGGCAAGCTGCAGAACTACAATGTATCCGCCACCGGCGGCGGCGAGAAGTCCAATTTCTTTGCCTCCGTGGGCGTGAGAAATGAGAATGGTCTGCAGATCAAGAACGATTACAAACAATACAACGCCCGCTTCAATTTCGACTATAAGCTCAAGAGCAATATGAATACGGGGGTGAAGTTCAACGGCAACTGGTCCTACTTCACCTATGCGCTGGCAGAAGGATTCACCGATCCCGCCTCTACCAATACAGCCGGGTTCGACATGCAGTACGCCATTGCCGGTATCACTCCATATGATCCCGTCAGCGGAAAGTTCGGTGGCGTCATGGCATATGGAGAAGACCCGCAGGCATACAACCCTTATCAGCTTTACGTCAATGCACCGAATCATGAGAACAGGCAGGAAGTAAATGCGACGGCATACTGGGATTGGACGCCCATCAAGGGGCTTACGGCCGGATTGGACTACAACCTGATCTATTACAACCAGTTCAACTGGACAGCCCCCACGCCCGCCCAGGCCTGGAACTTCCAGACGAATTCCTATGGCAGCCGCGTTTATTTCGGTCCCAATGCAGCCGTCAGCAACACCAACCTCAACGGATATAAAACATTGATGGACGCCCGCCTGAACTATCATAAGACTTTTGGTACCAACCACGACCTGTCCGCGGTCCTTGTGTACAGCGAGGAATATTGGAACGATCGTAGCCTGAGCGCTTCACGCAACGACAGGTTCTCCCCGTCCCTTACGGAGATCGACGGCGCCCTGCCCAATGTGATCAGCAATGGCGGTAATTCCAGTGAGGAAGGCCTGCGTTCTTACATCGGTCGCCTCAATTACACAGCGTTTGGAAAATATATCATCGAAGGCGACATGCGGGTGGACGGCTCGTCCAAGTTCGTCCCCGGACAACGCTACGGCACCTTTGGATCGGGCGCCGTCGGCTGGCGTTTCTCGGAAGAAAACTTTTTGAGACCCTTCCTCGACAAGTTCCTCACCAGCGGCAAGCTGCGGGCTTCTTATGGCGCGTTGGGTAATAACAGCGGCGTCGGCCGGTACGAGCAGCAGACGACGCTTACCCCCATGAACTATATGATCGCCGGCACAGGTGTCATCGGCCTCGTCAATGCCAAGCTGGTAAACAGGGACCTTTCCTGGGAATCCACGACGGTGCTCGATCTTGGCCTGGAACTTGGCTTCCTGAACAACCGCCTGACGGCTGAGATGGATTATTACGATCGGCTGACGAAGGGTATCATACAGGGTTCGGAGCTGTCTGATTTATTAGCCGGGGCATTCGCCGCTCCCCGTACCAACATCGGCAATATGCGCAACCGTGGTGCGGAACTCACCCTCACATGGAGGGACAGGATCGGGCAGGTGAGCTATGGCGTTACAGTCAATGGCAGCTATAACAAGACGCGGCTTGAAAGCTGGAGCCAATTGCTGACACGCACCTCGACATACAGCGGCAATACGGTGTTCCTGAACATGCCCTGGAATTTTGTGCTGACCTATCTGGACGACGGCATCGCCCAGACCTGGGCTGACGTCTACAGCCATACGCCACAAGGCATCCAACCCGGAGACCTCATGCGCAAAGACCTCAACGGAGATGGCAGGATCGACGACAATGATCGCGTAGCTTTACAGGACTCGCGCGACAGACCCCTGACCTCCTTTTCTCTCAATGGATATGCGTCCTGGAAAGGTTTCGATATCTCCATGTTATGGACAGGCACAGGCGGACGAAAGGACTTCTGGCTGAATGCGTTCAATACCCCCAACTTCGGTACTTCACGCTATGCCGTCAACGAACAGGATGTCACCAATCCCTGGTCTGTAGAAAACCGCGACGGCACATGGCCCCGTCTCGGCGGCAGCGGCAACAACACCGCACAGACAAGCTTCTGGCTGTACGATATGACCTATCTGCGGCTCAAGAACCTGCAGGTAGGATATACCTTCCCCAGGCATCTGTTCCAGAAGCTGGGCGTAAGCAATTTCCGTATTGCAGGCTCCGCGGAGAACCTGGTGACCCTCACCTCCTATCCCGGACTGGACCCCGAGAAGGCCGGTAACAACAACAACATCTATCCTATCATCAAATCATATTCAGTAGCTGTTCAGCTCAGCTTCTAAACTTGCTATACATATGAAGAAGATACAAATCATTTATCGAGCACTTACACCAGCGGTCCTACTGAGCATGATGCTCATGGCCTCCTGCAGAAAAGGCCTGCTGGACCTGGCGCCTACTACCCAGCCTTCTCCCAGTACGTTCTGGAAGACGGAATCCGATGCCACTTCCGCCCTGTATGGCCTGTATGCCGCCGTACGGCCTTGTTTCGACAGGGATTATTATTTCGATGGCCAGAGTGAATACACGCGGTGCAGGGGCATCAGCGCGACCGGCGGCAACCTGCGCCTGGGTGACGCCTACACGGGCGGCACGACATCCGCCAAGTTCACTCCCCACGGTTTTGGCAGCTATTTCGACAATATGTACGAAGACCTTTACGGAGGCATCGACAACGCCAACTATGTTATCGAGAACGTTACAAATATGCAGGCTTCCAGCGCAACGATGGCTAATTCCGCCATCCTCAAGACGATCCAGGGAGAATGCAGACTGCTGCGGGCATTGTGCTATTTCAAGCTTATCACCATGTGGGGCGATGTTCCCTTCTATACGCTGGCGCCCAAAACAAATGCCGACGTCGCATCGCTGGCGCGTACGCCTATCGGGCAAGTGAAGGATTCCATCATTGCGGACCTGAACTATGCCTTCGATGCGCTTCCTACGAAAGCCACCGATCTTGGAAGGGCTTCCAAACCCGCCGCCCTGGCTTTACGCGGCAAAGTAGAGCTGTACTGGGGCTCCTGGAACAAAAACGGCTGGCCGGAACTGGATGGATTTACGCCCAGCCCCTCGGAAGCCACTGCGGCTTTTACCGCCGCCGCTGCTGACTTCAAATCCGTCAGCAATGACTTTGGACTTACCCTTTACATGAACGGCGACCCCGGTGGCATCGACTCGCTGGGCCAGGCCGATATACTACCCAACTACTATTACCTGTTCACGCCAAAAGCTAACGGCAATCCCGAGATGCTGCTGGTATTTACACACGGCGGTACAGGTACCAGCCAGGGTGAAGAGCTGATGCGCGACTTCGCAGGCCGCAGTCATGAAGGTTCGCAGTGCTGGGAATCCCCTCGTTATGAGATCGCCGACAGATACCAGTCCCTCACTACGGGAGATTTTGTCGCCCCCCTGATCCCGATGAACCCCACGGTGCCTGCCTCGGGCAATGTGGCCCGGACTAC